>JAYVMM010000033.1:0-2360 GCA_043758975.1 Planctomycetota bacterium
CTCCCCGCTGGGAGGCCGATTGTGCGCACGCAGCGCCCGAATGCCACCCCCGCGGTGCTGTGGCGCCGCGCACAGCGCGGAGCGCGAAGCGCGAAGCGCACAGAGATTGCCGCTCGCATCGCCTGGCGAGCCCTGATCATGCCGCCATGGCCACCGTCCTCCTGCTGCTATGCTCGAACGTGTTCATGACTACCGCCTGGTACTGGCACCTGCGCACCAGCAGCAGCACCATCCGCGGAGTGTGGCCGCTGCTGACCATCATCCTGATCTCGTGGCTGATCGCGCTGCCCGAATACGCGCTCGCGGTGCCGGCCAACCGTCTGGGCGCGAGCAGCCTGGGCGGGACCTTCTCGGCCTGGCAGCTGAAGATCTTGCAGGAGGGCATCGCGCTCGCGGTATTCGTCGTCTTCGTGCTCATCTACCTGCGCGAGCTGCCGCGTTGGCAGGACCTCGCCGGGCTCGCACTCATCGCCGCCGGACTGCTCACCGCGCTGTGGCGGCGCGCGCTGCCGTCGGCATGAGCGCCGGGCGGGAGCGGGGCACTCCATGAGCGGCGGGGTGGGCTGGGGCATCCTCGGCACCGGCAACATCGCGCGCAAGTTCGCCGGCGGGCTGCGCGAGCTCCCCGGGCGCTGCCGCCTGGTGGCGGTCGGCAGCCGCAGCATGGAGTCGGCCGCCGCCTTCGTGCGCGAGCACGCTGCGGGCGCGCGCGCGCACGGCTCCTACCAGGCGCTGCTCGACGACCCCGCGGTCGAGGTGGTCTACCTCAGCCTGCTCAACCACCTCCACGCCGAGTGGGCGGTGGCCGCCGCGCGCGCAGGCAAGCACGTGCTGTGCGAGAAGCCGGCGGCGATGAGCGCGGCGGAGCTCGCAATGGTGCTCGCCGCGGCGCGCGCGGCGCAGCGCTTTTTCATGGAGGGCTTCCTCTACCGCTGCCATCCGCGCTTCGCCGAGCTGCGCGCGCTGATCGCTGGCGGCGAGATCGGCGAACTGCGTCTGCTCCAGGCCGATTTCACCTTCGCCGGCGACGCGGACCCCGAAGGCCGCCTGCTCAAGCTGGCGCACGGCGGCGGCGCGCTGATGGACGTCGGCTGCTACCCGCTGAGCTGGCTGCGCGGGCTGGCGGGCGCGGAGCCGGTCGCCACCAGCTGCCAGGCCCGCCTCCATGCCACCGGGGTCGACGAGACCGCGTGCGCGACACTGCACTTCCCCGGCGGGGTGCTGGCGACGCTGACCGCCAGCGTGCGCCTGCCGCCGCGCACCTCTGCCTCCATCATCGGCACCCGCGGGCGCATCGAGGTCAGCGAGCCCTTCCGTTGCACCCCCGGGGTGGCGGCGCTGTCGCTCTACCGCGACGACCAGCTGGTGCGCCGCACGACGGTGGCGGACGATGGCCTCTCGCGCTACGCGCGCGAGGCGCTCGAGGTGGTCGCCCACCTCCACCTCGGGCAGTCGCCGGCGATGCGCTGGGACGACAGCCTCGGCCAGGCGCGCACGCTTGATGCGCTGCGCCACCAGGCCGGGGTGCGCTGGCCGAGCGAGGAGCGCGCGCGGTGAGCCGGCGCGGGCTCGTCACCATCGTGCTGCGGGCGGCGGTCGCGCTCGCCGCGCTCAGCTGGCTGGTGGCGGCCCTCAATTGGCACGACCGTGTGCGCTTCCCCGCCGGCTACGCCCTCGCTGGCGCGCCGCTGCCTGCCGCCCTCACCGTGCCGGTTATGGGCGAGGCGGATGGGGTGCTGCGCCTCGCACGCGCCGGCGGTGAGGTCAGGCTGGAGCGCACCGCCATCGGCACCGGCCCCGGGCAGGCGCAGCTGAGCCCCGGCATCCTCACCGTGGCCGGCGGCCTGGGCGCCGGGCAGTTCGCCCTTTTGGCGCTGCTGCTCGCCGGCGTCATGCCGGTGCAGGCGCTGCGCTGGTGGCTGCTGCTGCGTGCGCGCGCGATCGCACCCGCGCCCTCCACCGTCCTGCGCCTGCACCTCATCGGCTGCTTCTGGAACCTGCTCTTCCCCGGCCTGACCGGCGGTGACGCGGTCAAGGCTTGGCAGGTCGCGCAGGGCAGCGGGCGCACCGCCGATGCCATCCTCAGCGTGGTGGTCGACCGCATCCTCGGCCTGCTCGCGCTGTTCCTGCTCGCCGCCGGCGCCGCACTCCTGCTCAGCGGCAGCGCCGCCCACCAGGCGCTGGCGCTGCGCGCCTGGCTGGCGCTCGCGCTGCTGGTCGGCGGGCTCGCGCTGTGGCTGTCGCCCGCGCTCAGCCGGCTCAGCGGCCTCGACCGCCTATTCGCCTGGGCGCAGCGCCGGGAGCCGCTCGCCCGCACGGTTACAGCGCTGCTCGCCTACCGCGGCCACCACGCCACCCTG
>JAYVMM010000034.1:0-3184 GCA_043758975.1 Planctomycetota bacterium
CCTGCCAGCGTGAGATCGAGCAGGTCTGGCATAACAGGAAGCGCACCCTCGGCACCGTGCACGTGGAAAGCCCGGAGCCCGCCTTCGACCTCCTCGCCAACGGCTGGCTGCTCTACCAGACCATGGCCAGCCGGCTGTGGGCGCGCAGCGGCTTCTACCAGTCCGGCGGGGCCTACGGCTTCCGCGACCAGCTGCAGGACAGCATGGCCCTGGTGCACGCCGCCCCCGAGCTCGCCCGCGAGCAGCTGCTGCGCGCAGGCGCGCGCCAGTTCCGCGAGGGCGACGTCCAGCACTGGTGGCACCCCCCACGCGGGCGCGGCGTGCGCACGCACTTCTCCGACGACTTCCTGTGGCTGCCCTACGTCTGCTGCCGCTACGTCGCCGCCACCGGCGACGTAGCGGTGCTCGAGACCGAGCTGCCGTTCCTCGAGGGGCGCGCACTGCGCGCGGAGGAGGAGAGCTACTACGACCTGCCGCAGGTCTCTGAAGAGCGCGGCACGCTCTACGAGCACTGCGTGCGCGCGCTTCGTCGCGCGCTCGCCTGCGGTGCCCACGGCCTGCCGCTGATGGGCTGCGGCGACTGGAACGACGGCATGAACCTGGTCGGCCACCAGGGCCGCGGCGAGAGCGTGTGGCTGGCCTTCTTCCTCCACGATGCTCTCACCCGCTTTGCGCTCCTCGCCGAGGCGCGCGCTGACGGCGACTTCGCCACCGCCTGCCGCGGCCACGCTGCGGCGCTGGCGGCAGCGCTCGCCCAACACGGTTGGGACGGCGAGTGGTATCGGCGCGCCTATTTCGACGACGGCAGCCCGCTCGGCTCGCGCACCAACCTTGAGTGCCAGATCGACTCGCTGCCGCAGAGCTGGGCGGTGCTCGCTGGGGTCGGGTCGAGCGCACGCGCGCGCCAGGCGCTGGCCCATGCCGAGCGCCGCCTGGTCAGACCGGAGGCCGGGCTGATCCAGCTCTTCGATCCCCCCTTCGACCGCGCGCCGCTCGAGCCCGGTTACATCAAGGGCTACCTGCCCGGGGTGCGCGAGAACGGCGGGCAGTACACCCACGCCGCGCTGTGGCTGATCATGGCGGTCGCCGAGCTCGGCGAGGTCGAACGCGCGTGGGAGCTCCTGCGCATGATCAATCCGGTGCTCAAGAGCGACAGCCCGGAGAAGGCGGCACTCTACAAGGTCGAGCCCTATGTCATCGCCGCCGACGTCTACGGCTGCCCGCCGCACACCGGACGCGGCGGCTGGACCTGGTACACCGGCTCGGCGGGGTGGATGTACCGGCTGTGCATCGAGACCCTGCTCGGGGTCGAGCGCGCGGGCGAGCGCCTGCGCGTGCTGCCGCGGCTGCCGGCGGCGTGGCCGGCTTGCACCATCCACTACCGCTTCCGCGACACCGTCTACCACATCGTGGTGACGCGCGGCGCGCCCGGCGTCCCGACTGGCGTGTACCTCGACGGCATCGCGGTCGATGGCGGCTGGGTGACCCTGCGCGACGACCGCCAGGAGCACCGCCTGGAGGTGGCGCTGGCGACGCTGGCGGCCACGCCGGCGCCTGCGGCCACGCCGGCTCCGGCGCCGTGATGGCGCGTGCGCTGCCACGCTGGTGCCACGCCCTCCCGCCGGCGCCGCTTTCGCTTTTGAGCGGGCGCGCCCCCGCCCTATAATCATCCGCAGCTGCAGCCCAGCGGCGGAGGCGCCCACCATGTCGCCCAGCAACACCAACAGCAACAAGACCCCGGAATGGGTCACCGCATCGCTCGCCAGCGATCCGGCCTTCCGGGTCCTGACCATGGACGGGGTCTACTGGATCGACCCCTACACCGGCGAATCGATCCCCGCCCCCTTCGGCCACCAGGAGGTCGCGGCCAAGCACCTGCTTGAGCGCCGGCCCTGGCTGGCGCACAAGCCCAAGCCGTTGGCCGAGCTGCTCACCCTGCGCTGGCTGCACTACCTGCGCACGCATATCGAATTCGTCGACAACCTGCGCATCTTCAGGCACGGGGTGTGGCTGAACCCCTACGATGGCCGCTGGGTGACCGGGGTGACCCTGGTCGACCGCCAGGTCAGCGCGCGCACGCTCGAGGACCTCGCCGCCATCCTCGGGCGCTGCCCGGAGGCGCAGGCCGGCAAGATGCTGGAGAAGCACCGCCTCGATGTGCTGATCGCCAACGGCCCGCCCCAGGGCCGGGTCGCCACCGAGGCCAGCGATGAGCCCATCATCGCGCCGTCGCGCCCAGCGAGCACGCGCGTGCCCAAGGCGGCGCGCGCGCGCACCGACTTCCATCTCGCCAAGAACCAGTTCATCAAGATGCTCGCGCGCCCGCCCCGCCTGGAGGGCTACCAGCTGGTGATGCACTACGAGCCCTACTCGGTGATCCCGCGCAACTTCTACGACTTCATCTCGCTCGACCGCAACCGCATCCTCATCGCCATCGGCGACATCAGCGGCGAGGGTCCGGGCGCGGCGCTGATGGCCTCGCAGGTGATGCGCTCGCTGCGCCGCCTGGGCGCGATGCGCGCCGAGCTCATCGACCTGGCGGCGAGCCTCAACGACGAGTTGCGCCTCGACCTGGTGCCCGGCACCGCGCTGTCGCTGTTCGCGGCGGTGCTTAATCTACAGTTCAACAGCTTGACCTGCCTCAGCCTGGGCTGCCGCCCGGCGGCGCTGATCAACCCGCGCCGCGAGCTCAGCCTGCAGCAGATCTTCACCGATGGCGCGGTGCTCGGGCGGGTGCACGGCCAGCGCTTCCGCGACACCTTGCGCCCGATCTCGATCCAGCTGCACCCGGGCGACCTGGTGGTGCTGTCCACCGACGGCCTCGCCCTCGGCCACAACCGCCGCGACGCCGCCACCGGCCACCTCGCGGTGATGGGCAGCTGCCTGTCGCGCGCCGCGCTCCCCTTCGGCACCATGCTCGAGCAGGTGGTGGAGGAGGCCAAGGAGGGCTACCAGGGCTCCATCACCGAGGACCTCACCATGGTCGGCATCCGGGTCAAGACCGGCGACGAGCCGCAGACCGGGCGCTATGTCCCCGCCCCGCCGCCGGCGGTGCGGGTAGCGATGCCGAGCACGCGTAAGCGCTGAGGAGCACACGCGCTTCGGCAGCGAGCGCCGGCTGCCTGCTGTCGCCGCTCGCGGTTGACCCTGTGGCGGGCCGGACGACACTGCGGCGGTCCCCTGT
>JAYVMM010000035.1:0-4133 GCA_043758975.1 Planctomycetota bacterium
CGATCCCGCGGCGGGCGTCGCTACCGCTAATGCTACCGCCACCGCGCCGCAGCCGCAGCCGCAGCCGCAGCCGCAGCCGCAGCCGCAGCCGCAGCCGCAGCCGGAGGCCGAATGAGTGCGTGTGGCGGGTGCAGCGCGGGTGCAGCGCGTGCGGAGGTTCGGCTACGACTCGTCCCGCTTGACGCCCAGGTCGATGACGCTGGACAGGAAGGCGAAGAAGACCGTCTGTACGCCGATGACGCAGGCCAGCGAGGCGGGGATGGTGCGGCGTACGGCCTGGACCGGGTCGAGATTCCCGAAGCTGGCCGCGCCCCACGAGGCGACCGAGTCGATGGCGGCGGCGATCCCGGCGATGACGATGACCACGCCCAGAATCAGCAGCTTCTCGAGGTTGAATAGGCGGCGGTAGAAGCTCACCGACTTGCTGCGCGGCAGGACCCCGAGCTTCTCGCCCAGCTGGCGGCTCAGTACCCCGAAGGTGAGCGCTTGGTAGCCGAGGATCACCGCCAGGGAGCTGAATAGCAGCGTATTGATGTCGAGGTTGACGCTGCCGAAGCGCCAGGGGCCGAAGCACAGCCTGATCCCCAGTGGCAGGCCGAGGAGCAGGAGGACGAAGCCCGGATACCAGAACAGCCACTTGGGAGAGTACAGCAGCATGAAGCGGAGGTGGCGCCAGCCATCCCGCCATGGGCGCAAATGCGGCGGTCGGGAGCGCCCATCCTTGTCCAGAGTGGTGGGCACCTCAACGATGCGCAGCCCGAAGATGGTGGACTTGATGACCATCTCCGAGGCGAATTCCATGCCGGTAGTGTGCAGGTTCATGCGCTTGAAGGCCGCCACCGAATAGCCGCGCAGACCGCAGTGGAAATCCCGCGCCGGGCAGCCGAACAGCAGGCGACCGATGCCGGAGAGCACGGGATTGCCGATGTAGCGGTTCTTCCACGGCATCGCCTTCTCGCGGATGCCGCCGAGGAAGCGGTTGCCCATCACCAGATCGTAGCCCTCGCGCAGCTTGGCGACGAAGGGCATCAGCACGCTGAAATCGTAGCTGTCGTCGGAATCGCCCATGATGACGTAGGTGCCGCGCGCCGCCAGGCTGCCTGCTGACAGGGCGGCGCCGTAGCCGCGCGTCGGGACTGGGACCACGCGCGCTCCCAGCTTGGTGGCGATGTCCTGCGAGCCGTCGGTCGAGCCGTTGTCGGCGATCAGCACCTCGCCGACGACGCCCGTGCTGGCGAGGAACTTCTGCGCCTTGATGATGCAGCGGGCGATGGTCTCGGCCTCGTTGAGGCACGGCATCAGGATGGAGAGCTCGAGCTGGCCGTCAGCGACGGCGGTGCCACCCGCTGCCATGGTCGCGGAGGCTTGGGCGGAATCCAAGGGGGACGCCGGCATGATTGATGTTCTCTCCGGATAGCGGGTTAGCGCCGGCACTATGTTTCGCACACCCCCTTATACAATGGGGATTTTCCGCGCCGTGCTCAATGTCGCCTCGGGGCCGCGCAGTCGCTGACGTCGCCTCTCCTAGTGCCGGAGGCTGGCTGCGCGATCACCTGGCGCCCCCGCCTGCGCGCCACGCGCGGTCGCCGGTGCGCCCATGATGACCGGTACGCCATCGCTGAGACCGGGCATGCCCTCGGTCACCACCCGATCGCCGGGATTGATGCCTTTGGCCACGCTGAGATGGGTGGCGTCGCCGGGTCCGAGCTCGAGCCAGGCCCGGCGCACCACCATGCGCCCCTCATGCTCCTCCGCCACCCAGGCGTAGGGGCGGTTCTCGCGGTAGACCACCGCATCGCGTGGCACCACCAGCTCGGAGGAGATCTCGCCCAGCACCATGCGCGCGTTGACCAGCGCACCTGGCCGCCAATCGGTGGGCGGCTTGCTGATGTCGACCATGACCCGACCGCAACCCTTGGGCACATCGATGGCCTGGGGCACCACCGCGATGGTGCCGCAGGCGACGGTGCCATCGGCGACGTCGGTGATCTCTACCGTCTGGCGATCCTTCATGCGGCGCAGCTTGGTCTCGGGCACGTCGAGGCCGAGGCGGAAGTGCCCGACATCGAGGACCTCGCCGACCATGAACCCCGGCACCACCCGCTGACCGACGGTGCCGGTGAGATTAATCAGCACGCCGTCGAAGGGCGCGACGAGGTGGCGCAGGCTGGCGCGCTCGCGGTACATCGCCTGATCGAGCTGGGCATCGATGAGGAGGTCGCGGGAGAGGTCGAGCTCGTTCGGGCTGATGGTCTCCGGAGCGAGGCGGGCGAGGTTCTCCCGGCGCGCGAGGTCGCGCTGCGCGCGCTCCAGCTTGGCGCGTGAACGCGCCTCGCCGTTCTCGTCCTCGGGGGTGGGGGCGAGGTCGGCGATGACATCGCCCGCCCGCACCGTCTTGTTGGGCTGGACCGGCAGCGCGTCGATGACCCCAGACACCTGGACGGTGAGCAGGGTGTGGCGCCAGACCTCCAAGTGGCCCTGCGCGCTCAGGGATTCGACCACCACGCCGCCGGCGGCGACCGTGGTGCGCACCGGCAGCGGCGCCGGAGCGCCCTCCGCGGCCCCTGGCGGTGAGGCGTCCGCTGGCGAGGAGGCGGCCTGGTCGCTCGAGCCGCAGCCACCAAGGCCGAGCAGCGCCGCGCCGGCAGTGAAGGCCAGCGCTGCCACCATCGGCGTGCGCCGCGCGCTGCGATCGGGTCGGTGTTGTGTGCTCATGGTCGCTGGCGCTCCGGCTGGCGTGGCCAGGGGACGCCCTGCTGGACGCCGGTCCGCCCTGCTTGCGCGGTAGTGCCGGACCAGACGGGGAAGCACCCCACGCCAATGGCATACCTGGAAACCCAGGGGTCGTTGGCGCTTGAGACCATGCTGGCGACCATCAGTGCGCTCGCGCCGGGAGCGCGCGCGCGGCACAGCAGGCAGCGCCGCCGTGGCAGCTGGCGATGGGCTGGCGGCATCCGCATGCCGAGAATCATCCGGGAAGTCCCACAGGGAATGCATCCGGACCTGGTGATCGACCGTCATTCCATATGGTGATTTCGAGATGCTTTGCTGGATGGTGGGCGGATTCCCCATCAACCTCCGCCGTCCCGCCTCAGCCCCCCGAGAGCTCCTTGAGCGGACCGGTGCTGTCGGCGAAGCGCTCGACCTGCAGGCCAAGGCGGGCGAGGATGTCGCCGAGCAGATTGGCCATCGGGGTGTCCGCCTTGCAGGCGAGGTGGCGCCCGGAACTGATGGTGCGCCCGCCGCGTCCGGCGAGCAGGATGGGGAGATCCTTGGCATCATGGATGTTGCCGTCGCGGATCCCCGAGCCGAACAGCACCATGCTGTTGTCGAGCAGGGTGTCGGGCCCCTCCTTGATCGCCTTCATGCGCTCGCAGAGGTAGGCGATCTGGGCGATGTGCCAGGCGCACACGCGCTTGTACATCTCGAGCTTCTCCGGCTTATGGTCATGATGGCTGAGCTCGTGGTGTCCGCCGCTGACGCCGTCGAGGAAGCCGAAATTCTGCGCAGTGGTCTCATTGCCCATCATGAAGGTGGCAATGCGCGTGCTGTCGGTCCAGAACGCCAGGAGCATGATCTCGAGCATCAGGCGGCAGTGGTTGGCGTGCGCGGTCTTGCGATCGTTCTGGTCGAACTTTCGCGTCGCCTCCATCAGCAGCGGCAGCTGGGCATAGGCGGCGGGATCGACGCGGTGCGGTTCGGTCGCATGCTTGATCTCGCCCTGGATGCGGCGCTCGACGTCGCGCACCGAGGTCAAGTACTCATCGAGCTTGCGCTGGTCGGCGGCGCCCAGGCGGCCGCGCAGCGCGGAACTGTCATCGAGCACGAAATCGAGCACGCTGCGGTCGTCCCAGGGATTGAGCGTGCGCGCCGGCGCCGCCCCGGCGCTCCCGGCGCTCCCGGCTTGGTCGCGGAACAGCCGGTCGAAGGCCTGCTTGGGATCGGTCTCGCGCGCCATCGGGGTGGTGGGCGAGCTCCACGAGATGTGGCAGCCGTAGAGGCAGGTGATCTGCTGGAGGGTGTCGATGTAGCTGGAGGGGTGCTCGGTGGAGAGTTCGATCGAAGGCAGGCGGGTGAACTGCCCGAGATGCTGCGCCGCCAGCTGGTCGGCGGAGATGCCGCCCGAATTGATG
>JAYVMM010000036.1:0-4164 GCA_043758975.1 Planctomycetota bacterium
CGAACAGCGAGAGTAGGAACACCGCCGAGCCGAGCGAGCGGCTGGCGAGGAAGTAGTCCTCGCCCGAGGCCTTGCTCTTGCGGAATGCAAAGGCACCGACCCCGGCGATGAGCGCGAGGTAGCACAGCATGATAATGGTGGGAATCACGGATGGCCGCCCTCGCCGGCGTCCGGCTGCTGGTGTTCGAGCTCCTCAAGGTGCTTGGGCCAGATCAGGCGGGTGAACGCCCACAAGGTGATGGCCGCGAGCACGGTGAAGCCGGCGTGGTAGGCGAGCCCGATCGGCAGGTAGCCGAAGACCAGGGTCTTGTCGGTCCACTCGCCCTGCCACAGCCAGCTGTCCTGGTGCAGCGCCAGGAGCACGACGATCCATGCCGCGGCCAGCCATTTCATTTGCCGTCCCCGTTCACCACCGCGTAGAGGTGGGTCTGGCTGGCGACGTAGAGCACGCCGTTGCAGAACACCGGGGTCGAGAGCACCGGGGCGCCGAGATTGACGGTGTTGATCACCTTCTTCTCCTTGGCCTCGGCGAACACCGTCAGGTTGCCGCTCTCGTCACCGATGTAGACCTTGCCATCGGCGATCAGCGGCGAACCCCATATGTGCGACTGCACATCATGCACCCAGTAGACCTTGCCGGTCTCGGCGTCGAGGCAGTGCACGAAGCCGGAGAAGTCGCCGACGAAGAGCAGCCCGTTGTGGATGGCGACGGTGGAGATGCTGCGGTGGATCTTGTCGTAGGTCCACACCGCGCCACCCTTGGTGATGTCACCGGTCTTGCTCGCATCGACGCAGTGCAGCAGGCCGACGCCCTCGCCGTGTTCGGGGTCCTGCCCGGTGGCGAAGTAGACGTGGTTGTTGTACATCACCGGGGTGGCGATGATCTCGCTGTAGCCCTCGGGGTCGGGGTACTTGCGCTTCTTGCCGTTCTTCATCTTGAACGACTCGGGATTGGCGTCGAAGCGCCAGATCTCCTTGAGGAAGGCGGTGTCGCCTTCCTGCACCGGCTTGGGATCGAAGGCGTAGCAGTAGCCGTCGCCGCCGCCGAAGAGCAGCTCCTCGCGGCCATTGACCGCCGCCAGCGAGGGCGAGCACCATTGACCGTGGAACACGCGCTGGCTGATGTGCGAGCCTTCCTCGCCGCGCAGCTTGCCGTCGTTCTTGTCGAGCGCGATCAGCCCCGGGGTATTGGGCGAGGGGATGTTGATGTGCGTCCAGTCCATGCCGTTGGAGGTGCAGGTGTAGAGCAGGTCGCCGGCGATCAGCACCGAGCAGTTGGAGGCGTTGTGCGGGAACACCCCGAGCTCCTCCATCATGTCGTAGCGCCAAATGATGTCGGCGTCGGTCGGCCCCGGCTCGATCGGCGGCTTGCCGGGACCGGCGAGATACTGCGCCTCGTCCTTGAACGGGCCCTGGTTGCCGTTGGCCATGCCGTTCATGTTCAGGCACAGCACCTCGCAGCGGTTGGTCACCAGGTAGGCGCGGTCACCCTCGATGAAGGGGGTGGAGGTGATGCCGAGGTACTCCCAGTCGTTGACCTTGCCCGATTCGTGCTTGGGCACCGAGAGCTGCCACAGGTACTTGCCGGTCTTCTCGTCGAAGCACATCAGGATGCCGCGGTCACCCTGGAACTTGGGGTCGCGCGGGCTCTCATTGTTGGTGCCGATGAGGAGCTTGCCGCCGCCGATGACCACCCCGCCATAGGTCTGCGAGCCGAGCTTGACCACCCACTTGACGTTCTTGGTCGTCGCCATGTCGACATCTTCGCTGCCCGCCTTCTTCTTGCCCGGGTCGAAGTGGTCGGGGGCGCCCTTCTCGTCCGATACCATGTTGCGCTGATTGCGTCCGCCCCATTCCGGCCAGTCGGCGGCGGGCAGGCTGTCGCCGGCGATCAGCGCGAACGCGCCGGAAGCGGCGAGGAGCAGGCGGCGGGTCGGGGTGGGCATGGCGGTGGCGGTGGCGGTGGGCATGGCCGAATCTCCCTGGAGGTGCTGGGCGGTGCGTCAGAGCCTAGTTGGGCGTGACGGTGATGTTGTCGACGTAGACGCGCATGTCGGTGGGCGAGAAGCCGAACACCCCGGGCGAGCCGGTGCGGTTGGCGTGGCCGTCCGGGACCTCGATGGTCCACGCCGCGGGCTCGGCGTCGCCACGCTTCCAGGCCTTGGCGCGCACCACCCCGGAGCCGTCGGCGGCGACGTCCACCCGCGCCTTGAGGTGGTAGAACTCCCTGGCCGTCCACGCGAAGGGCACGCTCATCCGCAGGCGCTCGAAGTTCGAATTCACCTCGAGCTCCTGCGCGTTGCCCTTGAGGATGATGGCGTAGCGCTGGTTGATCACCCCGACCTCGGACATCTTGCGCTTGGCGCCATCGCTGCGCACGTCGGCCTCGATGGTGTAGTCGTGCATGTCGGGGGTGCCAAAGAAGGACTGCGCGCGCTGGAGCAGGCGGTTGTCGACGGTCTTGACCAGCATTTTGTTGCCGTCCACCTCGCGCACCTCCCATTTCAGACGCGCGCCGATCCACGGCAGCGGCGGATAGGCGAAGGTCACGCCCGGCTCAGTGGCGTGCTTGACCACGGTGGCGAAGGATTCGAAGTCCTCCTTGATCGGCAGCTTGGGCAAGGTGCGCCCACGGATATAGCCCTTGGCGCTGCCGACGGTGACCTCGAACATCCCCGCCGACGGCTTGCCGTTGGCGTTGGCGGTGAGGGTGAGTGGACCGGTGAAGGCAGCGTCGAGCTTGGCCTGCACCTTGGCGGTCTTGGGGATGAAGCTCTCCCAGCTCGGGGCGGCGTCCTTGGGCAGCGCGACCAAGCGCCCGTCCGCGGTCACCCCGCGCAGCGTGATGGTGACCGACTCGCCCGGATGCAGCAGCACCTCGTAGGGTTCCGCGAGGATCTCTTTGATCTCGGCGAGCGGCGCGCTCGCCAGCGGCGGCTCGGGGACTAGCACGGTGGGCGCGGCGCGCACGTGGCCGAAGCAGTAGAGCTTGGCGGTGGATTGGACGTAGACCCGCCCGTGGCAGCCGCTGGGGGCGCCGTTGCACTCGCCTTCGAGCTTGGTCTTGCTCAGGATCTCGCCGCCCTTGTCGCCCGGGCGGACGACGAAGAACGAGCCGTCCTTCATCGGCACGTAGAGCAGGCCGCTGCCGCAGAAGGGTGAGGCGTGCAGCTGCTCGACGCCGAGCTTCATGCGCCACTTGACCGCACCGGTGCGCGCGTCGACGTCGGCGAGCTCGCCGATCTCGGTGGTGAGGTAGAGATCATCGCCGACCAGCACTGGCGAACTGCTGAAGGCGTTGACCTCGCCGGTACGCCACACTTCGGCGCTCTTGTCCAGCGTGGGCGTTCCGCCGGCGGCATCGGGGGTCGGGGTCTTGGTGAGGTCGAGCTCGACCAGGCGCCCGATCGAGGATGAGTCGATGTTCTCCTTGTTGTGCACCGAGATCAGCTTGCTGTCGCCATAGAGGCAGGGCGTCGCATTGACGCCGTCGGCGGAGAACTTGAAGCGCCAGTAGGGCTTGCCGTCGACCGCATCCAGGCACGCGACGTTGCCGCAGCCGGTGCCGACGTAGAACACATCGCGTCCATTGCGCTTGGCGAAGATCGGGGTCGAGAAGGAGTTGTCCTTGGGCTGGGTCCCGGGCTGCGACGACCAGATCATGCCACCGGTGCGCTTGTTGTAGGCGTAGAAGCGGTCCATCGGCGCGCCCTGGCTGCCCCAATTCGAGGTCAGGTAGTGGATGACCACCATGTTGCCGTGCACCACCGGCGAACCGGCGCGCCCGTTGGGGAAGGTCATGCGCCCGAGCTCTTCCATCAGCGAATGCTGCCACACCAGCTTGCCGTCGGCGGTGAAGGCGGAGAAGATGCCGGCAGAGGACATGCAGTAGACGTTGCCGGTCTCGGTGTCGACCGCCGGGCTGCCGATGGCGTAGCGCTGGTAGATGATGTCGCTGAGGAAGTCGTTGAAGCCTTGCTCCCACAGCTGCTTGCCGGTGCCGGCGTCGAAGCACACCAGCTTCTCCTGCAGGGTCGGCCCCTCGCTGGTGTAACCCATGGTGTAGACGCGCTCGCCGAAGATCACCGGGGTACCGCGCCCGGGCAGATCGGCGGTCCACAGCAGGTTGACCCCGCCGTTCTCGACCACGCACTTCTCGGGCAA
>JAYVMM010000037.1:0-2360 GCA_043758975.1 Planctomycetota bacterium
GCCCCGCGCCCCGCGCCCCGCGCCGCCGCAAGCGCTGCACGGTCGCGCAGCACCCCGCCGCGGTGGAGTGGTTGCACCAGGCTGGTGGTACGGTAGTCCTTCCTTCACGGCCAATTCCGGTCGCCGGGCGCGACAACGGTGCCCATACAAAGACGTAGAACCTGCCATGCCGGATCCCGGTGATGAACTGCTGAAGGTGGTCGACCGCGAGGCCTCGGATGAGGCCGAACGCCGCGAGTCGCGCGTCATCCTCGAGGCCCTGCGCACGCGCAAGGACCAGATCGGGGCGGTCAACCAGATCCCGGCGCGTGACGAGAAGCTGTCCGAGCAGATCCTCAGCCAGGCGCGCTCGCGTTCCGCCGAGATCAGCGCCACCCGCCAGCGCTCCGGTTCGCAGGCGGTGGAGGCTGCCTCCAAGCCCATCCCGTGGTGGCTGTGGCTGGCCTGGCTGGTCGCCATCGTCGGCGCGATCGCCGCATTCAAGTTGATGGCCTGAAACGACTTGAATGGCTGGCCGTAGGCCGCCGAGCGAGCTTGCGCTGCCTGCCGGTCGTGGCTGTGAACCCGCCCAGGGCGGCGCACCGCTGCGCTGGCCCCGTGGCCGCCGAGCTATAGAACGCTCGCGTGCAGACCTACCTCGACCTTCTGCGCCGGGTCCTCGACGAGGGCCGCGAGCGGCCTGACCGCACCGGCGTGGGCACCCGCGGGGTGTTCGGCCACCACATGCGCTTCGACCTGCGCCCGCCCAGCGCCGGCGGCAAGCCGGGCGGCGGCTTCCCCCTGCTGACGACCAAGAAGCTGCACCTGAAGTCGATCGTCTATGAGCTGCTGTGGTTCCTCCAGGGCCGCACCGACAACCAATGGCTGCTCGACCACGGGGTGACGATCTGGAACGAGTGGGCGAGCGCCGAGAGCTGTGCGCGCTTCGGGCGCGCCGCCGGCGACCTCGGGCCGATCTACGGGCACCAATGGCGCAATTTCGGCGCCACCCGCAACCCCGACGGCAGCTACGCCCGCGACGGGGTCGACCAGCTGCGCTGGCTGCTCGCCGAGATCGCGCGCAACCCGCACAGCCGCCGCCTGCTCATCACCGGCTGGAACCCTGCCGAGGCCGAGCAGGTCGCGCTGCCGCCCTGCCACACCCTGTTCCAGTTCTACGTCCAGGACGGCGCGCTCAGCTGCCAGCTCTACCAGCGCAGCGCGGACATCTTCCTCGGCGTGCCCTTCAATATCGCCAGCTACAGCCTGCTGACCATGATGGTGGCGCAGGTGTGCGGGCTCGCCCCGGGCGAGTTCGTGCACACCATCGGCGATGCCCATCTCTACAACAACCACCGCGAGCAGGCGCTCCTGCAGCTGACGCGCGCGCCGCGCCCGCTGCCCGAGCTGCGCCTCAATCCCGCGGTGCGCGATCTCTTCGGCTTCGCCTACGACGATGTCGCGCTCGAGGGCTACGATCCCCATCCCGGCATCAAGGCCGCGGTGGCGGTGTGAGCGGGGCCCGCTCCGTCCGCCCCACCCTCCTTCGCCTCCATCGGTGGGCACATTCCGACCCACCAGGGGTCTGATCCGCCGCGGCGTTGGCCCGCCGGGCACGGGTCGCCGGGCGCCGCGCGCCCCACGCCCGAGCGCGCACACTTGCCGCCGCCGCCGGGGCTGCCATGACAGCGCATGCCCACCGCACCGCTCTCGCTGATCGCCGCCATGTCGCGCAACCGGGTGATCGGCGATGGCGGGACGCTGCCCTGGCACGAACCGGAGGACCTGCGCCACTTCAAACGCGTCTCCACCGGCCACGCGGTGATCATGGGCCGGCGCACCGCCACATCGCTGTGCAGCACGCCGCTGCCGGGCCGGCGCAACCTGGTGGTTTCGCGCACAGCTGGGCTGGACCTCCCCGGCTTCGCGGTGTTCGCCACCCTGGAAGCGGCGATCGCGGCGGCGCGCACCAGCGATCCCGAGCCGATGGTCATCGGCGGCGCGGAGATCTACCGCCTGGCGCTGCCGTTGGTGAGCACGATGTACCTCACCGAGATCCAGCGCGAGTGCCGCGGCGACGCCTTCTTCCCCGACTTTCCCGAGCACGAGTGGCGGGAGAGCGAGCGCCGGGAATCCGGCGCGCTGGTTTTCCGTACCCTGGTGCGCACCGGCGCTACTATCCCCGCTCCCTAGCCACCGCACGGTGATCCCATGCCCCGTCCCCAGCTCCGCACCGCCAAGCTGCTGCCCAAGGCCACCCTCGGCAAGCGCCGCGCCGCCGCCTTCACCTATGCGCCGACCCTGCTCGAGGCGGTGCCGCTCGCGCTCGAGCGCGATTTCGTCAGCGACGCGATGTGGGTGTCGAACTGCTGCCTGCGCTT
>JAYVMM010000038.1:0-2909 GCA_043758975.1 Planctomycetota bacterium
GGCGGCAACGCCAGGCCGGCGCAAAAGTATAGAGTTATGCTATAGGTAGAGCAGGTCATCGACAGGGCTGTTGCCGCGTCCGACGCTGCCGCAGCGGCTCGCGCCGAGCCGGCAGGAGGGGCGGATGGAGGATATCGCGGACGCAGCGCGGGGCGCACTCTCTCTCGCCGGCCTGGCGCGGTTCAGCGCCGGTCTGCTGGCGGCGGCGCTGGCCGCTTCCGCGCCCGCCGCCGAGCCCGCGCGCGCGCCCGCGCCGACGCGCGAGCAGCTGCTGTCCGAGCTCATGTACCCCTACGCCGGGCCAAGTTCGCCCGGGGTCGACGCCAGCACCATGCGCGGCAAGGTGCTGTGCGGCTACCAGGGCTGGTTCGCCGCCGAGGGCGACGGCCTGGGTCGCGGCTGGTACCATTGGCATGGCAAGGACGGCTTCAAGCCCGGCAGCTGCGCCATCGACCTGTGGCCCGACGTCAGCGAGCTCGATCCCGGCGAACGCTACCGCACGCCCTTCCTGCTGTCCGACGGCACACCGGCCGAGGTCTACAGCGCCTACAACGCGAAGAGCGTGATCCGCCATTTTTCCTGGATGAAGGACTACGGCATCGACGGAGTGTTCGTCCAGCGCTTCGCCAGCGAGATCTTCAACCCCCAGGGCCTGCGCCAGTTCACCAGCGTGCTCAGCAGCTGCCGCGAGGGCGCCAACCGCAACGGGCGGGTCTACGCCGTGATGTACGACCTCTCGGGCATCGGCCTGGGCGAGATAGAGAAGGTCAAGGCCGACTGGAGCGCGCTGGTCGAGCGCATGCACATCACCAGCGATCCCGCCTACCTGCACGACCAGGGCCGTCCGGTGGTGGCGGTGTGGGGGGTCGGCTTCAGCGACGGACGCACGTACACCCTGGAGGAGTGCCGCGACCTGGTCGCCTTCCTCAAGCGCACCCCGGTGGGCGGCTGCTCGGTGATGCTCGGGGTGCCGACTTGGTGGCGCACGCTGCAACGCGACAGCGTACCCGACCATGCCCTGCACGAGGTCCTGCTCGCGGCCGACATCGTCAGCCCGTGGGCGGTGGGGCGCAGCGACAGCCCCGCCGCCGCCGAGCGCCTGGGCAAGGAGGCCTGGGACGGCGACGCCGCCTGGTGCACCGAGCACCACAAAGGCTTCCTGCCGGTGGTCTTCCCGGGCTTCAGCTGGCACAACATGCGGCCCGACGCCCGCCTCGGCGCGGTGCCGCGCCTGGGCGGGCGCTTCCTGTGGGCGCAGTACCTCGCGGCCAAGCACAGCGGCGCGACCATGGTCTACCAGGCGATGTTCGACGAGATGGACGAGGGCACCGCGATCTTCAAATGCACCAGCACGCCGCCGGTGGGGGCCTCGAGCTTCCTCGACCTCGACGGCCTGCCCAGCGACCACTACCTCAAGCTGGTCGGCACGGCCGCGCGCATGGTGCGCGGGGAGATCCCGGCCAGCGAGGAGATGCCGGAGGTCGAGGGCAAGCAGGCGCGCTGAGCGCGGGGTGCCGGCAAACCACCATCCCCGACCTTGCGGCCGGGGATGGTGGTGTGTGCGGAGGCCGCCGATAAGCCGGGTCCTGTCGAGGACGGCCATTTCTCTCGGCTCCGGCGTTGCCGCCGGAGCTCATGCGCCCTACTCGCGGCTCGAACGGTGCGGGCAGCACCTTGCCACGGTCTGGGCTTGCTCCCAGTGGGGTTTGCAATGCCTCCCGCCTCGCGGCGGGAGCGGTGGGCTCTTACCCCACCTTTTCACCCTTACCGGCGCCGGTTGCCCGGCGCAGGCGGTTCGCTTTCTGTTGTACTTTCCCTATCCCCCCGCCACGGGAGACGGCTGGAGTTACCAGTCACTGTGCCCTGCGGAGCCCGGACTTTCCTCGGCCGGCTTGCGCCGGACGCGACCGTCTGGCGGCGAACCGCGAGCCTAGCCGGCAGACCCGCGGGCGCCACCCCCGAGTCGCGCGCGGCGCTTCCCTCGCGCGCGCGCGCGCCGATCATCGCGCCATGGACAGAGAGCCCAGCGGACGCGCGCATATGCGCATGCTCGGCCTCGACTATGGGCGGGTGCGCATCGGGGTGGCGGTCAGCGACGGCCTCGGCATCGCCACCCGTCCGCTCGGCTTCATCCCACGCACCAGCGACGAGCAGGCGGCGCTGGTGGTGGCCGAGCTGGCGCGGCGCGAGGGCGTGCAGGCGCTGGTGATCGGGCGCCCGTTGCACGCCAACGGCGATGCCGGCGGCAACGTGCGCTGGGTCGAGGCCTTCCTGGTGGCGCTGGCCAAGGTGTGCACGCTGCCGGTGCACCAGGTCGACGAGCGCTACAGCAGCAGCGAGGCCGAGGAGGCGCTCAAGGAGGAGGGGCGCTGGCCGGCGGCCAAGGGCACGGTCGACGCCAAGTCGGCGGCCATCCTGCTGCGCCGCTACCTCGACGGCGAGGACGCGCCCACGCGCTGAAGCGCAAGACCGCTTACGGCAGATTGCGCGGGTGCACCAGCCCGCGGTGCACGTCCACCCACGCACGCTCGTGCGCCGCCTCCGCGCGCAGCGCCGGGGCCTCCGCGCCGGGCTGCCCAGCGGCGCGCTCGAGCAGGTCGGCGAGCGCGAGCCGGCGCGCGAGATGGGCGGGCGCCAGCGCCACCGCCTCGCGCTCGGCAGCGAGCGCTTCTGGAAAGCGCGACAGCGCGGTGAGGTCCTGCGCCGCGCTGTCGCGCAGGCCGGCGTCTCCAGGCAGGAGTGCGCGCAGCTCCTCACCGCGCGCCAGGCGCTCGGCCCCGGGCGGTAGCAGCGCCAGCCCGGCGCGCGCGACGGAGGTCGAGCGTGGCCAGCGCTGGCTGAGCGCGGCGATGCGCTCGAGCGCGGCGGCGATCAAGCTGGCGTCATTGGCATTCTCGACACGAGTGATG
>JAYVMM010000039.1:0-6268 GCA_043758975.1 Planctomycetota bacterium
TGCCACGATAGCGCTGCTCCGGGGTGGGCGGAGATGATGCTGGGGGAAGCGGCTGCGTCCATCGCTGACGATCCGACGACCGCGCATTCCAGGGCAGGAAGCGGCTGATGTCTGCGGGCGGCTTGCCGCCCAGGACCGCGCACTGGGCAAGATAGTCCGTCAACCACGTCCGCACATTGAAACCATTGCGTTCCAGGGTGAAGAAGATGGTCGCCAGATCGGCATGGAGAGCGGCTGATGCCGCGCTACCAGTTGGTATCGTCTCCAAGTCCTGCGAGTCAGGAGGTCTGAAACTACCGGGACCAAGCGAAGGCCGGAAGCGGCGCTCGACGGGAACCGGGGATGCAACCCAGCTTCAACGCCCGCATCAGTAAAAGGTATATCGTTATATCTTTTATGGCCGCTGCCGGGGTGCTACCATATGCGAATATTCAAATCATTACTGACACTGGCTTTATGCTGCTGCTGCTGGTTTGCTCAGGCGCTTGACGGAGTATCAGCCCCAGCCTCAGCGACGCCAGGATGGCAGGCGGTCGGGTGGGGCGGAGGGGCTCTGTATTTCGCCGCCGCCTGGCATCCGACCGACGGCAACTTAATCTACCTCGGCGGGGATTGCGCGGGTGCCTATCGGAGCACCGATCAAGGCCAGCATTGGAAGTTCGCAAATCGGGGTATCCACAATTACGCGGTCTATAGCCTTGCGGTCAGCGCGGCAGCGCCTGATCTCGTCTACATGCTGACCGATGGCGGTCTGTGCAAGAGCGTCGATGCGGCGAAGACTTGGGAGTTCATCGCCGACAGCGATGAGAAGAAGCTCGATATCCGCTCTGCCCGCGAGAATTCGGTCCGTGCCATCGCCATCGATCCGGTCAATCCCGACATCGTCTACGTTGGTTCGCGCACGGGAAAGCTCTTCAAGTCGATCAACGGCGGCGCTGGCTGGAAGGAACTGCCCTACCGCGCGGCGCTGCCCACCCCTGCCGCTCCACCCGCCTACGTCGGCTCAGGGGCGCTGGTCGCGCATTTCGATGCGGATCCTGCCAGCAACGATGCCCTTGGACGCATCAGCCACGTCTTCGGACCAGGTCCGCAGGCGAAGAACTGGTCAAAGTACCAGAAGCTTTCCGTCCACATCCGACTCCCCGAGGGCGCACCGGGCATGCAGGCGGCCTTGGCGATCCAGTCCGGCGATGGCTGGCAATGGCAGCAGGGCGCCTGGGCCGCCATGGCTCCAGGAACCTGGAGCGAGGCGGTGCTCGATCTGAGGGCGTTGAAGGGTATGGAATCCGTGCGCATGCTGCATGTGGTATTCATGGCATCCGATACGGCCTGGAAGGGTGACCTGCTCGTCGATGCCGTGGCGCTGCATTCGGATATGGGAGGGTCGGTACGCGCAGGGATTGCCCTTGATGCGTCCCAGACCTCCCTGGTCGAGGATTGGGAGAAGCCCGGCGATACCGCCGGCTGGATCGCCAACCGCGAAGCCAAGGACTCTCGCCACATCGTGGCGGTCCGCCAGTCGCAACAGCTGCTGCAGGGAGACGATGTGGTCTCCTCGGTGACGATCTCGCCGAGCGATCCCAAGACCATCTTCGTGACCAACACCAAGCACGGGATATTCCGCAGCGATGATGCGGGATCGACCTGGACCGCCCTGCCGGGAGCGAAGCGGGCGATGCATGTCGCGGTCAGGGCGAATGATCCCGATGTGGTGTGGGCGGCCTGCGGCGAGGCCGGGCTGCAGAAATCGACCGATCGCGGTCGCAGCTGGTCACCGGTCTATCCGGACACCGGCAAGGCCACGCATTTGCTGGAAGTGGCCCTGCCCGCGGGGAAACCCGGTTTGATCTATGCGATCGGGAACCAGGGCTGGAGCGGCTCCCTGTTCCGCAGCGACGATGGCGGTGCGACCTGGAGCCGGACCAGCAAGCTGCGCATCGGCCTGCCCGGCAATCCGACCCTGCCGACCGACCCCGGCAACCTGAGCATGGTGACCAATATTGCGGTCGATCCCCGCAATCCCGATGGCCTGTTCATCGCTGCGAATTGGCGCAATGCGTTCAGCAGCGACGGGGGGAAAACGCTGGAGGAGCGCTCGACCGGCGCAGACAACACTTGCGTCACGGACATCCAGTTCCTCGATGGCAAGACCCTAGTCACGGCCATGGACGAGGGTCTGCTCGAATCCGATGACAATGGCGGCGAATGGCGTCAGCTCCTGCCGCTCAAGTGGGATGAGCAGGTCAGCGGCCACTTTTGGCGGGTATGCGCCGCGACCGTCGCCGGCTCGATGCGCCTGGTCACCACCAGTTCGCCCTGGAAGTCATTCAACGATCCCTCCTGTACCAATCGCGTGTTCATCAGCGGAGATGCCGGCAAGACCTTCGCCATGTCCGTGGCAGGGCTGCCAGATTACGTGCCCAATGTCAATTGCGCCTGGGGGCGCAGCATGCCGCGCGCCCTGGCCCAGGACCCGGGCAACCCGGACGTCCTCTACCTCGGCATGGACGGCGATCCCGAGCCGGCACACCATCGTGCCGGGGGTGGCATCTTCCGTTCGGCCGATGGCGGGAAGAGCTGGACGCGCTGCTCCGGACAGCCCGGAGGTCTGCGCATGTTCTACGGATTGGCCGTCGATCCGACCGACTCCAAGCGGCTATTCTGGAGCTGCTGCGGCGATGGCGGAGGCGTCTGGCGCAGCGAAGATGCAGGCGGGACCTGGACCCATGTCTCGTCCGCAGAGCCCTGGTGTTTCAACCTGACGATCACCCCGTCCGGGACCATCCTCGCCGGGGGCAAGGATCTCCATATCAGCCGTGACCACGGAACCAGCTGGTCCAAGCTCACCTCCTTCAATGGCGAGGGCACGGTGATCGGCATCGCCGTCGATCCGGCGGACGAGCAACGCCTCTGGATCAGCACGACGACCTGGGACAGCAGTGCCACCGGCGGCGTCTTCCGCTCCATCGATGCCGGCAAATCATGGGTGGAGATCACCGGGGACCTGCCCTACCGCAAGCCGCAGCTGCTGCGCTACAATGCTTCCCGCCATGAACTGTGGGCTGGTGGCGTCGGCCTTTTCCGCATCGCGCAGTAGTGCTCGCCGACCCATCGGCATGCTGTGCTTGCCACCGGGAGTCAGTGCCGCGGCTTCGCCTCAGCACTGCTTGATGGGGGGCACCGAGGCGTGGATTCCCCGACCATGACCCGCGATGCGACCATGGCCGAGTGCAAAGGCAGCGAGCGATCCTGCACATGCTGCAGCAGCTGTTCCCCGGCCTGGCGGCCCATCGCGGCGCGATCGAAGCACGCCCGGGTGAGCCAGGGCGCCAGGCCGATGAATAGATGGCTGTCGTCGCAGCTGGCGATGGGTTGTCGGGGCGGCAGGCAATTCGGAAGCCGGAGCGCCGTGGTGGCATCGATGGCCAGCACCAGCGACCTGGAGTCGGGCTTGGTCGCGATGATCGAATCCTCGAAGCCTCCCGCCCAGGTGGCTACGCCGCTGTAGATGCAGGTAATGCCGGGATTGGCGGCGATGGCATCAACGATGCCGGCAGCGCGCTGCAGGTAGCTGAAGTGCCCCTTGGATGACCATCCTCCCGCCACGATGATGTGCCGGTAGCCCAGTCCTATGGTGATCTCCATCACCGATCGGGCAGCGGCATACTCGTTGCGGCAGACGGTGGTCAATCCCGGCTTCGGCTCCACATTGAGGTAGAGCGCCGGTATCGACGCGCGCGCGAGGAAATGCTCAAGGTCGAGGCTGCTCTGCTCGAGCACCAGGACGGCATCGACATTGCGATCGACCAGGCGAGCGACGGCCAAGGCCGGATCGGTGCGGGGGTAGGTCAGGAGCGAGAGGGTGTAGTCCGCGGAGCTGAGTGCGCTGGCGATGCCATTGATGAACTCGAAGCTGATGCATTCGGGATGGCCTTCCGGATCGGCGGGAACTAGGACCGCCATGGCTTGGTGCCGACCGGTGCGCAGCCGTCGTGCAGAACCATTGGCGATATAGCCCATGCGTTGGGCCAACGCGGTGACCTCCTCGACGCGCTTTTTCCCTTTGGGCGTATTGGCCTTGTAGGCCCCGCGCAGGATCTTCGACACCCCGGCGACCGACATTCCGCAGGCGATGGCCAGGTGCCGGAGGGTGATGGGATCGGAAGTGGGCATAAAATGCCTGATGGTGTTGCGCCGCGCTCGGATGGCGGCGGCCATCGAAGGATAGGTATATCGTCATACCAATTCGCCAGACGGCAAGGTGGCACATGCGCAGCCCGGACCCGGAAGTCGGGCAAGCTGACCCTACGGCGAGGCAACCTGCTCTGGCCGTGCGCGCGGATGCCTCGATCTCGACCCGCTCAGCGACGTCGATCGCAGACGCGTGAGCCCGCGTCACTGGCCGCCTACGCTGCCCTCGCGGTAATTCTTGAGCCGGTTGCCTGTCGCATCGTAATTGTAGGTGAAGGCGTAGATCTGTGTTCCAATGGCAATGCGCTAATTCACGCTGATTTTACCGAGCTTACGCAAACATCTTTTCCGTCTTGGTGCATGGCGACACCTCGCTGATGACTGCTCGCGCGCGCCGCGGCCTGTGCTCGAGCAGCGAAGCTCACTGCCGACGTTGTTCCGCCGGAAGTTCGTGCCTGGGCCGCCTGGATGCGGACGGCAGCGACGGGAGTCATGGGGATGGAAGCCCCCGCGGGATTGTTGTCGGTGAAGCAGTCCCAGGCTGCGGCCGCGAGATCGGTGGCACGCTCCTTGGCGACGTGGTCGGTCTCCGGCTTCGTGGCCGGGTTGGCCTTGGCCCATTCGCTGGCTGCCAGCAGCATCATGTCGCCGGCCTTGGTCTTGTAGTAGGGCCCGATGGGTATGCCGATCAGGGAATTGGCCATCGTCCCATGCGCCAGCTTCCATGCGCACCGTGTCGCCGCCGGCCCCGCTCGCGCGGGGAACGACCCGTAGGGGAAATGGAAGACATGGGAGACATGGGAGACATGGGAGACTCGGGGCTGGCCCCGTCGACCCCACATGGCGCCATTTCAAGCCCAACGAGCATCTCTGGCACATCACCCCCGCGGAATTCACCGCCTGGATCCAGGACCATGGCTACGAGGTCCTGCGCAGCGGCAGCCCGGAGGATGCCATCCGCACGCGCTGGGATCCCGAACAAATGAATATCGCCTCTTTCGTGGTGAAGCGCCGAGATTGCTAATGCGGCACGGCGAATGAGCAATCCCATCCTGTCCATTCCCGTATTGAACTGTTCGCGGATATCGTAAACTCGGCTCACTATCAGTCAGCCACTGTATTGATCTGGGAGTACCAGAATCGCGATGTGTGGCATGAGGACTACGCGGTCGCTACGAAATGGCCTGGAAGGGCGACCAAACGACAGCAATGGTGCATGTTCCACTCCATCACAGCGAACAGAGAAGCGGCGTTCCCCATTGCGGAGACGAAGGTGGTGCGACGACCGGGCCGATGATGCACCGGAGCGTGGTCGCACCGTCCCCTCTTTACTACAGACGCTAATATACATTAGCGTTGGCATGATGGGGGGCATCATCCGCATGGGGTCCCTCCTCGACGCAAAACAAGAAAAGGGGTAGACAATTCATGGATATCGCGTTTAGATGCGCGCTCACCCCCAGGATACACCATGGCCTCGATCGCAGCCCTCACCGCAAAACTCACCAAAACCAAGAACCGGATCGCCGGGCTCAAGGACCAGGCCGCGACGCTCAAGTCCTCGCTGGGAGAAGCAAAGGACGCGGCTCGCGCCAAGAAGGCCGCAGGCAAAAGCAAGTAGTACGCGACCAGAGCCTGGCAATCATGCCTGATCAACGGCCGGTTGGCCGAAAGCACCCCAGGTTGATCCCTGGGGTGCTTTGTTTCACCAAACGCCACGGACGTTTTCATATCATCAAGCACTCCATATCTGAATTCCAGCGTGCTCAGTGATCTCTCGTGGTCGCAATGTCCAACGCTTACCCGCGGTGATAGTGCCCTTTCATGTGGTGTAACTCAACGGACCACGTGATTTGCCAAACAGCCGTCACCGTGGTCCCTATACTGGTGGTGTCAACCAAACCCGCACAGGGAGACACCACGATGACCGCCACCCGCAACCCTTCCACAACCTCAAACAAGGACAAGCCCCAAGCGACTACCGACTTGGTGGCCTACATGCGCCGAGAGATGGAGCGCCTATTGGACCGCCTGATGAGCCAGGACTGCAGTGAGCAGATCCAAGCCGAGCTTCACG
>JAYVMM010000040.1:0-3804 GCA_043758975.1 Planctomycetota bacterium
GGCGGCGCGCGCCGGGCGGCTGCGGGTGGTGGCGAGCGGCAACGCCTTGCGGCGTTCCGCCCTGCTGCGCGCGATGGCCGAGGAGGAGCTCGGGCTGCCGCTGCTGCTACGCTCCCCGCGCGAAGAGGCGGCGACCGGAGCGGCGCTGGTGGCTGCTGCTGCGCTCACTGCCGGGGGCGAAACGCCGGCGGCTCCCAGCGCGCGCTGAGCTCGCCGCGTTCGCACGCGCGCATCAGGGCACGGGGCCCTCGCTGTGCAGGAGATCGAGGATCTCCTCGTCGCCGAGCAGGCGGTCGTACAGCCGCAGGCTGCTCAGGCGCGCGGCCAAGTAATTGGTGCCTGACATCAAGCGCCCGATCACCATGGTGGCCGGGGCGTTGCGTTTGCCGGGCGGGCAGTCGCCGGTCGCTTCCAGCAGGGCGTCGACGAAGATCTGCAAGCGTCCGGTGTAGGCGCGCCTGATGGTCAGGAAGTGCCACTTGCCGTCGGAGATGGTGGAGGTGGAGCGCAGGGTGGTATCAGGATCGCCGATGCCGAAGGCGAGGCGTCCATTGAGTACCGAGCTGCCGAAGTCGGCACGCGGACCCGGCACATCGGCGTCGAGCAGGCCAGATCCGAAGTACCACGGCTGGTTCGGCTCATCGGGCAGCGAGGTACCGGTCATGGTAGTATTGAGCCACATGGAGATGGTGAAATCGCCTGTGATCGATCGCGCCAGACGGACCTCACCGTGCCCGAGCAGGATCAGCACCTTGCGCTTGAGCACGGGATCGAAGCCGATGGTGACGCCATCGGAGGAAATCGCGTCGCGTTGGCGCCCGGAGGAATCCTTGCCGAGATTGATGGCATCGTCGAAACGGTAGTGCGCCACCAGCCCGACGCTGGTGCGCGGTGGCGTGGCCACCGCTGATGGTGCCGGCCTGGCTGGTGCCGGTGCCGGCGTCGGTGTCGGCGCCTGGGCGGGGGCGTCGGCGCTGCGTGGCGATTCGCTGGTCGCGGCGCCGTGCGGCTCGGATGCGCCCGGCGCCGACGGCGGCGCCGCCCCGCCATGCGCTTCGGTCCCCTTGTGGCGCCCGCCGCTGATGATCAGCCCGAACACGATCAGCACCAGCACCCCGGCTATCACCGCACTGACCCACATCAGGGCATGGCCGCCCTTGGCCGACAGGGCCTGCGGGCGCGGCGGCAGTGGGCTGATCGGGCGGGCAAAATCAGTCGAGCGCGAACGCCCCGGCTTGGTGGTGGCCGGGCGGGGCGTCGGCGGCGATGCCGGCAGCGCCGGTGGCGGCCCGATCACCACATCATCGGCCGGTACCACTTCGAGCTCGGTGGCGGCGGAGAGGAAGAAGCCTGGCCGGTCATGGGCCGGGGCGGCGACCCTGCCGCTCTCGGAGCTGCTGGCGGCGGAGGTCCCCTGGTCCTTGAAGATGATGCGCCGACCGCTCGCAAGGTCGATGACCACCACCTCCTGTCTGGCGTAGTCGCTGGCGATCAACCGCCTGACCGCTACCAGGGTGGGAATGCGCGACTCTTTGCCGTTGGCGCGCAGGAGGAAGGGGCCAGCAGGGAGGGACGAGCGCGCATCGGCCATGGACGGTAGCACGCCGCCTGGCGCAGCGCTCCGGGTTTGCGGGAGTTGATTTCCGGCGGAAGGTCGGGTCGGGGTGGCGTTCGGTCGCCTCCCAGGCCGGACAATGATTCCGCCAATGGTAACGGCTCCCAATGGCGGTTCTAGTGCTTGCCGGTGCCGCATTCGCCCAACCGCCGGGCGGCGGTGGCGCAGGGGCGTGACGACATAAGCGGATCGGCTGATTCGCCCTGCATCCATCGCCACCTGCTGCTGAGCCCCTTGGCGCGGCGCCGGCGCCTTCCGACTCACCTACGACACACCCACAATACAGGGCGGTCCAGGACGTTCGGGGGCGATTGTCTTCACGGCGGGACTGGTGACAGTCGCAGGCATGAGAAATCCTCGCTGGCAAGTCACTTCCGCCGTCCTCGCAGGGCTGCTTGGCCTGGCGGGTGCAACCGCCGCCGACGACCAGGCCGGCTTCCGCCTCTACGTCTCCAATGAGCGCTCTGGGGACATCACCGTCATCGACGGAGCGAGTGGCCAGGCAGTGGGCACCATCGTCGCGGGCAAGCGTCCGCGCGGCATCCATGTCACCCCCGACGGGCGCACAGTGTATGTGGCTTTGAGCGGCTCCCCCATCACCGGGCCGCCGCCCGGTGCCGGTGGCAAGCCGGCCAAGCCGCCTGCCGACGACGATGACGACGACAAGGTCAAGGCCGACAAGGCCGCCGACGGCATCGGCGTGATCGATGCGGCGACGCTCGCCTTCAAGCATAAGTTCCCCGCCGGTTCCGATCCCGAGCAGTTCGCCCTCAGCCCGGATGGCAAGCAGCTGATCATCGCCAACGAGGACGTCGCCACCGCCAGCCAGATCGATCTCGCGGCGGAGAAGGTGACGCGCTTCGTCCCGGTGGGCAAGGAGCCGGAAGGGGTGACGGTGAGCCCCAACGGCGGCTTCGCCTACGTCTGCTGCGAGGCCACCGGTGACGTCTTCGCCGTCGCGCTCGGCGACTTCAGCGTGGCGGCGCACATCGCCACCGGCGGGCGTCCGCGCAGCGTGGTCTTCACGCCCGACGGTGGCAAGGCCTACGCCGCCTCCGAGACCAACGCCACGGTCTACGTGCTCAACGCCAAAACCCACGCCATCAGCACGACCATCAAGCTCGAGGGCGGCGAAGCGGTGCGTCCGATGGGGACGCTGATGGGCCGCGATGGCAAGAAAGTCTACGTCAGCACCGGTCGCGGCGGCTTCATCGCCGTCATCGACACCGCCACTGACCGCGTCACCAACACCATCGCGGTCGGTCCGCGGCCATGGGGGCTGGCGCTCTCGCCGGACGGCAAGCACCTCTATGCCGCCAATGGCCCGTCCAATGACATCTCGGTGGTCGACCTCGACACCGAGAAGGAGACCCAGCGCATCAAGGCCGGCGCCAGCCCGTGGGGCATCGCCATCGGCCAGCTGGTCAAATAGCCGACTTCAGGGCGCGCTGCCGCGCGCCGCGGCGAGTTCGTCGCGCAGCGCCATCAGGGCGGTGCGGAAAGCCCCATCCGCGAGCAGCGCGCGTGCGACCGCCTGTCCGAGTATACGCCCGGCGAGGACATCGCTGGGAAAATGCACGCCGGCGACCACGCGGTCGAAGCCGATGCGCTGTCCACGGTCGAGCAGCGCCTGGCGCGCTTCTGGCACCAGCTCGGCGAGGATCAGCGCGTCCGCCATGCCGCGGGTGGCGTGGCCGCTGGGATAGCTGGCTTCGCCCTCGTTGACAAGCGGGGCGACCCTGGGATCGACCGCCGGCGGCCGGGGGTGGGCGAAGTGCGCCTTGCCGGCGTGGATGAAGGGCCGGCATTCGCCGTGGATAACCTGGACCAGGGCGGCGAGCCGGGGCAGGCGGGAGGACGTGAACCATGGACCAACCGCATCGCTGAAGGTGGCCAGGCTGGTGGCATCCTCATCATGGATGCGCGCCACATCCTCAGCGCTGCGCTGCGCCTGAAGCGCGAGGACGGTGGCCATTTCGGTGAGCTCCTCCGGTGACCCCAGCGCCACCGGTGGCGGCAGCAGGGCGACGACATCGATGGCGCCTTCGGCAAGGTAGCGCTCGGCGGCGGTGAGGCTGGAGGCGCACAGGAGAAGGAGCAGGGCGGGCAGCAGCAGCGGACGGCGCATGCGATCTCCAGGGCGGGGCAGGGGGGGGCGAGTGTGCGTACCACCGCGGCCAGGGCCAGCA
>JAYVMM010000041.1:0-4849 GCA_043758975.1 Planctomycetota bacterium
GCCCCGAGCTGCTCAGCCGTTTCGGCAACCGCACCGCCGCCGAGCCGATCCAGAGCGGGCGCCCCTACCTCTTCGTCTTCAAGCTCAGCGCGGCGCGCGACGCCCCGGTGCAGAGCTTCCTCAAGGTCTACGCTGCCGACGAAGCAGTCGATGCGCACGAGCCGGCGGTATGGACGGTGGTCGGCCAGCCCGCGCGCTTCACCGGCGTGCTCGGCTCGCTGCACATCAATAACGGCACCGAACGCGCGTATGCTGTCGACGAGGTGCGCATCGGCAGCACCTGGGAAGCAGTCACCCCGCGGCGGTGACGCCGTTGTCCTCTGTGGAGCAGGCATGCCCGGTTACGTCAATCATCCCCTCTTTGCCACCCTGTTGCTCGCCGCGCTGGCACTTTCAACCGCGCCCGCGCTGCAGGCCGCCGCCGCCTCTGCCGGCGCTCAGCCAGCACCTGCCGCCCCGCCTGGCGCAGCGCCGGGCGGTCAACAGCCGGAGAGCGCGTTCTTCAGCAAGCACTGCTACGACTGCCACGACCACGACGAGCACAAGGGCGGCCTGGACCTCACCGCGCTGAGCTGGCCGCCTGCGGACCAGGACGCCACCGCGCGCTGGGTCAAGATCCACGACCGTATCAGCGCCGGCGAGATGCCGCCGCCCAAGAAGCCGCGCCCGGAGGCGGCGGAGAGCGCCGCCATGCTCAGCGCCCTGGGCGCGCGCCTGGTCGCCGCCGAGCGCAGCGCGCGCGCCGCCACCGGGCGCACCCCGCTGCGCCGCCTGAGCCGGGTCGAGTTCGAGTGGAGCGTGCGCGACCTGCTCGGCATGCCCGCGCTGCACGTCAAGGACACCCTGCCCGAGGACGGACGTTCGCACGGCTTCGACCGCTCCGCCGGCGCGCTCGACTTCTCCTCCATCCACCTCGAGGCCTACCTCGCGGCGGTCGACCGCGCGCTCGACGCCGCGCTCTGCCCGCTGCCCGAGAAGCCGCCGGTGTTCTCGCACAAGTACCGCCTGTGGGACCTCACCCGCCACGAGGGCAAGGAGTGCGAGGGCTGGCTCGGGATGTCGGTGCGCGACCGCATCGCCATCGGCCTCGATGGGCTCGAGCAGCTGCAGCACTTCGTCGCGCCCACGCCGTTCACCATCCGCGACGACGACCACCGCGCCACCGCGGTCGGCATGTTCCGCAACGAGGACGCCGACTACCGTTGCTCCCTCGACACCATCCACCCGGTGCTCAGCGGCTGGCACAAGCTGCGCGTCTCGGGCTATAGCTTTGGCTGGGACGGCAAGCGGGTGGTGCCGACCGAGCGCGGCGGCGCGCTGTCGTGGGGGGTGTACAGCCGCAACGAGCACTACGGCACCGTCGGCCTGCCGCCGAACAAGCCGGCGGTGGCCGAGCTCACCTGCTGGCTGGAGCGCGGCGGCGGCATGAGTTTTCCGCACGACGACCACCTCCGCATCATCCTCTCCTCGTGCGAGAACATCCGCGACTTCGGCCACGCCGACACCCTCAAGGGCCCGCCCACGCCGGCTCCTGGCCTGGCGGTGGAGTGGGTGGAGATCGAAGGGCCTTTCAACGAGCAGTGGCCGCCGGCGAGCCATCGCGCACTGTTCGGCGAGCTGCCGGTGAAGACCTGGAGCAAGGAAAGCGGAGTGCCCAAGCCGGTGCAGCAGACCTGGCCGCAGGGCAATCCGTGGTCCTTCCCCAAGGACATCTACGGCGAGCGCGGCGAGAAGCGCCCGGCGGTCTACGTCGCCACCGGCGAGCCCAAGGCCGCCGCCCAGCGCCTGCTCACCGCCTTCGCCCGCCGCGCCTTCCGCCGCCCGGTCGCCGCCGCAGATATCGCCCCCTATCTCGCGATCGTGCACGCCCGCTTGGAGGCCGGCATCGCCTTCCAGGACGCCATGCTCGCGGCCTACCGCGGCATCCTCACGGCGCCGGACTTCCTGCTCCTGCGCGAAGAGCCCGGGCGCCTGGGCGCGCATGCGCTGGCGGCGCGGCTGTCGTATCTGCTGACGAGCTCGCTGCCGGATGAGCAACTCGCCCGCCTCGCCGACAGCGGCGAACTGCTCAAGCCGGAGGTGCTGCGCGCGCAGTCCGTGCGCCTGCTCGACGATGCGCGTGGCGGGCGCTTGGTCGAGCACTTCCTCGACATGTGGCTATCGCTGCGCGACATCATGGCGACCCAGCCGGACAAGAAGCTCTACCCGGAGTTCATGCCCTGGCTGGCCGAGGCCATGTTGATGGAGTCGCGCGCCTTCCTCAGTGAGCTCATGGCGCACGACCTGCCGGTCACCAATCTGGTGCAGTCCGACTTCGCCATGATCAACGAGCCGCTCGCGCGCCTCTACGGCATCCCCGGGGTCGCCGGCTGGCCGGTGCGCAAGGTGGCGTTGCCCGCGGGCAGCCACCGCGGCGGCATGCTGACTCAGGCGGCGGTGCTCAAGGTCACCGCTGCCGGCACCACCACCTCGCCAGTCAAGCGCGGTGCCTTCGTGCTCGAGCGCATCCTCGGCGTGGTACCGTCCCCGCCGCCGCCAGACGCCGGCTCCATCGAGCCCGATGTGCGCGGCGCCACCACCGTGCGCGAGCAGCTCGAGAAGCACCGCCGCAACGACACCTGCAAGGCCTGCCACGCCAAGATGGACGGCTACGGCTTCGCGCTCGAGAGCTTCGATGTCACCGGCGCCTGGCGCGATCACTACCGCGCAGTGGGCGGCAGCGGACCGGACGACAGCCGCCCCTTCGTCAACGGCCATCACATCGAGTATCATGCCGGGCCGGCGGTCGACTGCGCCTGCTCGCTCGCCGACGGGCGGTCCTTCGCCGACGTCGACGCCCTGCGCGCACTGCTGGTCGCCGACCCCGCGCGCCTGGCGCGCGCCTTCACCGAGCAGCTGGTGGTCTATGCCACCGGCGTGCCGATCTCCTTCGCCGATCGCGCCCAGGTCGACGCCATCCTGGCCAAGGCCCAGGGCGGCGGCTATGGCCTGCGCACCCTGCTGCTCGAGGTCATCCAGAGCGAGCTCTTCCGCTGCAAATGACCCAACTCCCGCCGTCGCCTGCATCGCCGCCCGATCACCCGCCCGTTGAGGCCGCCCCCATGCCCGCACCCATCCGCCTGCCGACCTTCCTCACCCGCCGCGCACTCTCCCGCCGCACCGTGCTCAAAGCCGCCGGGGTGGCCCTGGCCCTGCCCCTGCTGGAGGCGATGTGCCCGGCGCTGGCCACCGCAGGCGAGGCCGCTGCCGCCGCCGCACCGCCGCGCCGTTTCGTCGGCATGCTCACCAATATGGGCATCCTGCCCGAGAACTTCTTCCCCAAGGAGGCGGGCAAGGACTATGCCGGAACGCCCTACCTCGAGCTGCTCAAGGCCCACCGCAATGAGCTCACGGTGTTCTCCGGGGTGTCGCTGCCCGGGGTCGACGGCGGGCACGCCTCCGAGCGCTGCTTCCTCAGCGCCGCACCCGGGGCCAGCCGCGGCAGCTTCCGCAACAGCGTATCGCTCGATCAGGTGATGGCCGAGGGCCTGGGCGCCGAGACCCGCTTCCCGTCGTTGACCCTGATGGTCGGCGCCGAGGAGATGAGCATCTCCTTCACCCGCAGCGGGGCGATGATCCCGCCGGTGCGCAGCCCGCTCAAGCTCTACCAGCAGCTCTTCGTCGAGAGCACGCCGGCGGCCAAGCTCGCCGCCCATGAACGCTTGAAGGCCGACCGCAGCCTGCTCGATTCGCTGCGCGCGCGCACCAAGGCGCTCGAGCAGGGGGTGGGAATGAGCGACCGCCAGGAGCTCGACCAGTACTTCACCGCCATCCGTGACCTCGAGCGCCGCCTGGCCGCCAACGAGACCTGGGTCGACCGGCCCAAGCCCAAGGCCGATGCCCCGGCGCCCGAGGAGGTCAGCGACAACCATCGCCTGGTCACCCTCTCGCGGGCCATGCTCACCCTGGTGCGCCTGGCGCTGGTCGCTGACGCTACCCGGGTGGTAACCGTGTGCTTCAATACCGGCACCCTCACCCCGCGCGAGATCCCCGGGGTCGGCTCCATGGTGCACGAGATGACCCACCATGGCCACCGTCCGGCGGTGATGGCCGAGCTGGCCAAGGTCGAGAGTGCAGAGTTCAGCGAGCTGGCGGCCTTCCTCGACAGCCTGCGCGCGTCACGCCAGGGCGAGGGCACCCTGCTCGGGCGCACCGCGGTGCTGTTCGGCACCAACATGGGCAGCGCCAACTCGCACAGCAACGACAACCTGCCGGTGCTGCTCGCCGGCGGCGGCTTCAAGCACGCCGGGCATCTTGCCTTCGACACCAAGCGCAACTACCCGCTCAGCAACCTCTACGTCTCACTGCTCCAGCGCATGGGCCTGCCCGCTACCAGTTTCGCTTCCGGTAGCGGGCCGATGCAGGGCATCGAACTGGCCTGAGCGGGTTAGCCTCGGTCACTCGCGGTAGTTGCGGCGCTCGGTGTTGCGCTCGTGCACACGGGAGGCCTCGCGGCGCTCATCGGCGCCGGCCTCGCGGCGCTCGCCATGGTCGAGGTGGACGTCGGCGCGGCGAACTGGGCGCACCGCTTCGGATATCGACCGGTCTTGGCTGAGACTTTCGTCGACTCCTCCCGCTATACCGGTCACTGCTATCGCACAGCCAACTGGCTCAACCTCGGGCAGACGACCGGCAGATCATAATGAGATCGGTGCGCCACGATGTCCGTGCCCAAGAAGGATGAATAGATCTATCCCTCAGCCAAAGATCCAAGATGCGACCTGTTGGCGACTTAGGCCATATGGGAGGGTCGAATACTTACCTGGGGGAGGACCGAATGCTGATGTGCCATAACACTGGTCTACGCACT
>JAYVMM010000042.1:0-1784 GCA_043758975.1 Planctomycetota bacterium
GCGGTTGCCGTCGCGTTCGATGGCGATCGCCACCATGCGCCGCACATAAGGCAGCACGCGCAGCTGGTTGACCTCGGCGGCGCCTATGGCGGCGCGGTAGAGCAGCTCGGAGATCTGGTAGTTGCCCAGCCCGGGGCCCGTCGGCAGCAGGGCCAGGCGGCGCCCGGACGGCAGCTGCACGTTGAGCTGATTGAGCACCGGATTGATCAGCGCGGCCCACGCGGTGCCCTCGATGCGGGTGCGGAACTCGTCGCCCTTGTGGTGGAACATCCAGGCGAGATGGCGCACCAGGCGTTCGCCCTGGGGATTGCGCAGCGCGCCGCGCACGTTGACCTCGAGGCCGGCGAGGAACCATGCCCACTGCCCGGCCTCGTCCTCGACCTCGTGCGCGATGTTGTAGGCCATGTCCCAGGCCATGTACTCCCAGATCTGCTCGAAGCGCGGCTGGATCTTGCTGATGCTGTCGGCGAGGGCGACGCTTTCGTAGAAGCGCCCGTGATCCTTGGCCTGCTGCGCGCGCAGCCAGAGCAGGTCGCAGGCCAGGCCACGGAAGCCGCCGAGCATCAGCGTCCCGGCGAATTCGCCGGGCTTGAGCGCGCCGTAGACGTCGCGATTGGGCACCAGCGCCTCGCGCATGCGCGCGAGCACGGCGCTGGCGAGGACCTGGCCGCCAGCCAGGCAGAGCAGGCCGAGGAGCAGGCAGGCGCGCGCGCTCACAGTTCGCGCCTGACGAACAGCAGCCAGGTCAGAACCAGGAAGCCGCCGGCGTAGGCGCCGTAGTACGACCACGCCCCGATCACCATCGACCAGTCCACCGCCTCGCTCGCGGCCAGGCGCGCCGCCACACCGTAGCGCTGGAAATCGGGCAGCACCTGCAGCGAGAGCTCCATCAGCCGCCGCCCCGCCAGCGAGGATTCGTTGTAGTTGATCACTTCGCGCATCGCCGGCAGCGCGCTGCCGGCGAAGTACAGGGTCAGCCCGCCGAGGGCGGTTACGCCGATATTGGCGATCACCGCGCATACCAGGGTCCAGCTCGCGAGCAGGCTGGCGCCGGCGAGCTGCACCAGCCCGGCGCGCACCAGGTTGGCGAAGAAGCCGCCGCCGGCGACCGCCACCTTGATGCTGCTGGCGCGGTCGATCAGCAGCGCCGAGCGCGATTCCAGGCGCACCAGCTGGATGGTCGCGTCACCGTCGGCGCCGATGCACCCCACCGGCAGGCGCAGGCGCAGGTAGTCGGTGGCGAGATCGTTGCGCGACTGGTCGCGGTCGCGCACCACCGCATGGCCGGGCGCCACCGCCTGCTCGCCGCGGGTGCGCCCGTAGGGGCTGTCGGGGTCGACGGTGAGCAGCTGCGGCGCCGCGCCGGCGCCGGCGCCAGGGGCGGTGACCTGGATGAGCGCCTCCTCGACCGCGACCTCGGGGTCGTAGCCGCGCACCGCGAGGTGGATCAGCACCTCGAGGCCCTGGGGGGCGGCGGCGGGCAGGCCGTGGAAATGGCAGCGCACCCCGTTGCCGGCCGGGCCGCTGAGCTGGATGCGCTCCTTGGCTTCGTCGACCGGGGTGGCCTGGCCGAAGGCGCTGACCTGCTCCCACGCGGCGGGCGCGATCACCCGCCGCATCTCCGGCATGGCGGGGAACTGCCACCACATGGTCAGGCTGCCGACCACGCACAGGGCGAGGATGCCGAGCAGCAGCCCGCCCAGCACGCCCGCCCAGCGCCCGCACAGGTAGGCCGAGCGCGCCAGGGGCTTGGAGAAGAGCAGGAAGCCGGTGCGCGCATCGAG
>JAYVMM010000043.1:0-3027 GCA_043758975.1 Planctomycetota bacterium
GGTCAACGGCATCAAGGTGACCGACACCATGCTCAAGGCCGGCGACGTCATCACCATCGCCGGCGCCATCTTCACCTACCGCCAGGCGTGAGGGCCGGGAGCCAACGCCTGCTCGCCGGGGCCCTGGTCGCGAGCGCCGCCCTCACCCTGGGCGGCTGCAACGATCCGCCGCCGCGCGAGCCGCCCCACCCGCCGCGCCCGAACGCCTTCCTGCCCGAGCAGTTCCCCGACATCCCCCTGCCGCCGGGCTACATGCTGATGCCCGGAGAGGACCAGCTCGCCGTTTCCATCGCCGGCGGCGCGGTGCGGCGCTTCGAGGTCGCGCTCGAGCGGCGTTCCAACACCACCGACCAGCCGGTCGCGGTGCTGCTCGGCTTCGTCAAGCGCGACCTGGAGCTGCGCGGATGGCAGCTCGTCAGCATCGATCCCGGCTCTCAGCGCTGGCATAAGGGCAGCGAGGAACTGCTGGTTGAGACTGGACGGGCGGACTCGCGCACTACCATCCGCTACCGCCTGCGACCGGCGGCCCAACCGGGCCCCTGACCGCGCTGGGCGGTCGCCACCCCGCCGAGATGCCCATGCCCCCCCTGCCCGATGCCACCGGCCCGACGACCAGCTACTCCGACCCGATCTACGATCGCCTGGAATCGGTGGCCCAGCGCCTGACCCGACGCCTCGGCTTGGTCCTGCTCGCACTCCTGGTGTTCCTGGTGGTGGCGGTTGTCGTCCATGCCCGCCTGCAGGATAGCCCGGAGGCGGCGAGCGCCAATGCCTACACCAAGGCCAGGGAGCAGCTCGACGAGGCCGAGCGCGAACGCGACCCGGTCAAGGCGGCGAAGGTCGCCGCCGCCCTCACCGCCCTGCAAGGGGTCGCCGCCAACGAGAAGATCACGCCCTTCTTCCGCGGTCGCGCCTTCATCGAGCTGGTGCAGCAAGACCTCAACGCCAACAACCTCGGCGAAGCCAAAGCGCACGCCGCCAAGGCGGTCGAATACGCCCTTGCCAGCCAGGACAGCGAGCTCCAGCTCAAGGCCGAACTCAGCGCCGCCGCGGTCCAGCTGCAGGCGGGCGCCAATGCCGAAGCCGAGAAGGCCTACCTCCTGGCCGAACGCCATGCCGGCGCCAAGTCCGCAGACAGCGCGATCGTCGCCGCCCTCGGCGCCGCGCGCGCGATGGAGCTTCAGGGCCACCTCGAGGATGCCGCGGCCAAGCTCGAAACCATCACCTCGCGCGTGGACGCCGCGGCGCACGAGCTGGTCCAGCTCGCGCGCCAGCAGTTCTGGCGCGTGAAGCGCCAGCTGGCGCTCAAGGATGCCGCACCCGCAGCGCCTGCACCGGCGAGCGATGCTGCGCCCGCCACTGGCGCCGTCACCCCGGTCGCCGTCCCGGCGCCAGGTGCGGCGCCCGCAGCCACCGCCCCGGCCACCACTGCCGTCGCCGCGCCTGCGCCGGCCAAGCCGGTGGCAGGCGCGCCAGCAGCTGCGCCGGCTGCGGCCAAGCCGGCGGCCGCTGCCCAGGTGCCGGCACCGGCAGCACCGGCCAGCACCCCCAACCAGTAGCCGACCCGCCGCACCGAAACCGCAGTCCGGGGCGGCGGGCAGCGAGTACCGCTGCCCTTCCAGACCACCGCCATGCTGCCAACAGCAAACCCCCCGCCGAAGGCGTGGGGTTTGCTGCGTGCCGGTTGCGACCGGGCTGCGCTGGTGGCCTTATGGGCCGACCTTCAGGCCTTAGCGGGCGCTGCCTTGGTCGACTTGAATTCCTTCCAGAAGTGCTCGGGCATGTCGAGCGCGATCTTGAGCGCGCCGTTCGAACCGGCAAACTCAGGCTCCTCGACGGTGCGCACCTTGCCGCCGCCGTATTCCTCGAGCGCCTTCTCGATCGCCAGGCCGAGGCCCTTGATGCGGCAGCCGCCGCCGCCGAGCAGGATGTTGTCGCGCATCTTCTTCTGGAACTCAGGATCGTAGGTGGCGATGAGGTCCTGGAGCGCGGCGATGGTCGGCGGGATGAGGGTGTAGCAGGACTTGTAGACCAGGTCGGTGAGGTCGAACTTGGTCGGCTTTCCGGCCACCGGCAGGGTCTCGAAGACTTCGTCCATGCGCGGCGACACCGAAGCATGGCGCTCCTTGATGTCGCGGATCATGTTGATGGAGAACTGCGCCTCGGGGTGCTTCTCCTTGATCATGTTGGCAAGGGTGGTGTCGATGGCGTCGCCAGCGATGGTGTGGGTGCGCTGGTCCTCGGGATCGGGCATCTTGCCGTGTACGCGGCAGAGGTCAGTGGTGCCGGCGCCGATGTCGATGACCAGGGTGTCATCGAGGAAGTCGAGGCCATAGGCGACCGCGAAGGGCTCCGAGGTGACGATCACCGAGTCGATGCAGTTGCCGGCGGCTTCGAGGATGGTGGCCTTGCCTTCGACGCTAGCCTCGGCGGGCGCGCCGATCACCGCGTAGATGGTGGAGCCCTTGTTGGCCTTGCCCAGGCTGACCACGTACTCGAGCAGGTCCTTGACCCCCTTCTTGGTGTCGATGGTGTCCTTGGCGCCCTTGACCTTGATCGAACCGCCCGCCAACGGGCGGATGACGTTCAGCGCCATACGATTGTCGAGCGCCTCCTTGCCGTAGATGATGTCGCGACCGCCCATCTTCTTCTTGGCCACGTGGTCCTTCGGGTAGCCGACATAGGACCAGCAGGTGGTGCGCACGCCGGTCGAAGTGGTGATCGAGGTACGGCTGGTGCCGAGGTCGATGCCGAGGTAGACGATTTCTGACATGAGCATGCTCCTAGAACAGCGTTGTTAGGCTGGCCGATGGTGGACAACCCAGGATATGGTGATTGTTGTGACGTAGAGTGATACTGGCTTTCCTCGGACAGGACAAGCGCGAGTGGGCGGATCCCGTGCAGCGGTTCATGATTTGCCCCGTTCCAACGGCGGAGCGCCCTTGGAGGAGGCCGGCAGACTGATGCGTTTGACCCCCGAGGCGTTGACCGCGGGGCCGGAATCGGCGATTGGCTTGAATTCCCACT
>JAYVMM010000044.1:0-3224 GCA_043758975.1 Planctomycetota bacterium
ACTGGTATCCGCGCCTGCGCAACGGCATGACCTACGATGACGCCTGGACCTACACCGTCGACGGCATCGCCGCCTTCTCCGCGCGCGGCCTGCTCGACCACCAGCCGCGGCTGATCGGCGAATTCGGCTCCCCCGACCGCCAGACGCCGGAGGACGAGCCGAGCACGCTCTATCCCACCCTTTACCACATGGGCGCCTGGGCGGCGATCTTCAGCGGTCAAGCCGGCACGGTGATGGACTGGGATGACGGCAAGGAATTCGGCGAGCTGCGCTGGCGCGCGCAGAGCGGGGCCTTCGACCGCGAGCACTATCCGGTCGACAACGCCGGGCAGGTGCGCGCCATGCGCACGATCCTCGCGCCGCTCGATCCCGAGCGCCTGCGCCCGCTGCCACCCGGCGCGCAGCCGCGCCTCGAGGGGCCGGACGGCGGTCGCACCTTCGCCCTCGCCACCAGCGCCGGCTCCTTCGAGCTGCATGGCTGGGTGCTCTGCCCGGCCCGCCGCGGCACCATCACCATCAGTGGACTCACGCCCGGGCGCTACCGCCTCACCTTCGATGATCCGTGGCTGGGCAGAGCGATAGCGAGCGCTGGCGGAGAGCGGGAGGTGGGGGCCGACGGCGCGCTGGCGATCAGCCTCGATGCGGCGCTCGCCCTGATGCGTCCGGAGCAGCAGTTCCCCCGCCTGGGCCGCCTTGACCGCGGCAAGGATGCGGTCTTCCATCTCGTGGCAGTCGCGCGGTGAGCCGGGGGGCGCGCGCGGCCCTAGCGTTGGCGCTGGCCGTGCTCGCCTGCGCGCCCCTGTGCGCCGCCGAGGCCGCCCAGCCAGGCGGCGCTGCCGATCTCGGGGCCATGCTGCTCTCTGCTCTCGCCCGCCAGCTCGACCTCTTCCCGCGCTGGAGCGGGGCCGTCCTCGTCCTGCTCGGCATGTTCCCGCTCCTGCTCGGCTGGAAGCTGATCCGCTGGAGCATGGCACTGACCTGCGCCGGCATCGCCCTCGGCGCGGTGCTCGCCCAGACCCTGGCCGCCTGGGGTCCCGCCCTGGCGTGGACCGCGGCGCTGGCGCTGACCGTGATCTGCGGGCTGGCCGGCTTCTTCCTCTACCAGGCCGCAGTCGCACTGCAGGGCGCCCTTGCCGGCGCCGCGCTGCTCACCGCCCTCGCCGGGCAGCTGGCGGGAGGTCATGATGGACTGATCCTGGCTGCGGGCATCCTTGGCGCGCTGATCGGCGGCTTGATTGGCTGGAAGCTGGCGCCGCTGCTCGGCATCATCGAGACCGTGGTCCTGGGCAGCCTGGTGGTGCTCGACGGCATGAGCCTGGTGGTCGGGGTGGAGAGTGCGACCGAGCTGCGCATGCTCACGGCGCTGGTCCTGCCCATCACCCTGCTGCCCGGGTTCATCGTCCAGCTGCGCGCCTTACGGCGCGGCGATTGAGCGTGGCGCTGCCCGCTACGATCTCGACCGCGCGCCGCCGTGAGCGGTCTGCTCGAGGAGCATGCTGGCGACGAGCGGTCGCATGGCAGGAGCCCGGAGTTCGGGTCTCCAGCAGCTCGGCTTGGTAGCCCAGCCAATGGCGCGGCGTCAGATTCAGTGTGCGCCGAACGGCTTGGCAGTCCCGCGGGCGGGTCCTGGAGCGGTCGCCGGCAGGGCGGCAGGCGCCGGATCCGTTGCCTGACCGGCGGGCTCGTAGCGGGGCAGTGGGCGAGCCGTGCTGGTCAGCCAGAGCGCCATCAGCAGCATGCCGGCGAGCAGGCCCATGGCGGCGGTGACCACAAGCACCGGCCATTGCCCGGGCCACTGCCCGCCGCGGGCCTTGGCCGTGGAGGAGCCGCTGCCCTGGGCCTGGGCGTGCGCTTTGGGCCGCAGCGGCGGCGTGCCGCCGCCAGGCGTGGCGCCCGGGCGGGCGGCGGTTTCGGCGGCGTGGCCGCCCGGGTTGGCGCGCACCGGCGGGCGGGGCTGGGCGCTGAGCGCGAGCGGCGGCTCGCAGCGGAGGTGCCGCAGCACGTCCTCGAGCGTCTCGGTCGGGCCGGGATAGCGGTTCTGACGGTCCTTGGCCATCATCTTCTTGATGATGGCGGCGCAGCCCGGGGTGATGGCGGGGTTGATCGATTCGGGCGGCGGCATGGCCTTGGCGAGATGCTGGTTCATCAGCAGCGAGGCCGAGGAGCCGGCGAAGGGGGTGCGCCCGGTGAGGCTGTGGTAGAGGGTGGCGCCGAGAGCATAGAGGTCGGCGCGGATGTCGATTGCCTGGCCGCGCGCCTGCTCCGGGGCCATGTAGTGGGGTGTGCCCACGGTGGTGCCGGCGGTCATGAAGGCGGGGTCGGGCTCGGCGGCCTTGACCAGGCCGAAGTCGCTGAGCTTGGATTTCCCCTCGCGATCGAAGAGGATGTTCGACGGCTTGATGTCGCGGTGCACCAGGCCCTTCTCGTGGGCGTACTGCAGGGCGCCGAGCAGGTCGCGCACGATCTTCAGCGCGGTGCGCTCTGGCAGGGTGTGCTGGACCTGGAGGTGCTGGTCGAGGGTGCCGCCCTCGACGATCTCCATCGCCAGGTAGAACACCCCCTTGCTCTCGCCGAAGTCGACCGTGCGCACGATGTGCGGATGGTGGAGCTCCATGCCGATATTGGCTTCGCGCCGGAAGCGGGCGAGGAAGTTGGGATCGTTGGAGAGCTCCTTGGGCAGCAGCTTGAGCGCGACCTCGACCCCGGTGTCTGGCACGGTGGCGCGGTAGACCGCGCCCATCCCGCCCTGCCCGAGCTTGTCGAGGATGCGGTACGGCCCGACCACGATCTCCTTGAGCACCCGCCGCTGCTCGGCCTGGGCGGTCTCCAGCTGCTTGCTGGTGAGGAAGCCCATCTCGAGCATGATGGTGCCCAGCTGGCGGCGGCTCTTGCCGACCTCGACCTCGGCCGCCTGCAGGCGGGTGCACTGCTCGATCTGCTCGGGCGTGGCAAAATGCAGCTCGAGGATGATCTTGGCAAAAAAGGACTGATCGGAGTTGGTCATGCGGTGGTGGTCGTCCGAACCCCTGAGTATACCACAACGGCGCGCGTGGCGCTCGCCGTCGAGGGGGTGCCAGCACGGGATGAAAAAGCGAGCCTGCGGCGCTCCGCCTCTCGTGCAATCGCCGGCCCGGCGCCGGTGGTACAAGCCACCACCAAGCGCGCGCGTGCCCGCACCCGCACCCGCACCCGCACCCGCACCCGCACCCGCACCCGCACCCGCA
>JAYVMM010000045.1:0-3643 GCA_043758975.1 Planctomycetota bacterium
CGAGCCGGGCACCAACGGCCAGCACTCCTTCTACCAGCTGGTGCACCAGGGGCGGGTGGTGCCCGCCGACTTCATCGGCTTCCTCATCTCGCAGCAGCCGCTCAAACTCAAGGGCGAGGCGGTGGACAACCACGACGAGCTGATGGCCAACTTCTTCGCCCAACCGGATGCGCTCGCGCTCGGCAAGAGTGCCGAGCAGGTGCGCGCCGAAGGGGTGAGCGAGGCGCTGGTGCCGCACAAGGTGTTCCCCGGCAACCGGCCCTCGACGGTGATCCTGCTCGAGCGCCTCAACGCCTATGCCACCGGGCAGCTGCTCGCACTCTACGAGCACCGCACAGTGGTGCAGGGCTTCATTTGGGGCATCAACAGCTTCGACCAGTGGGGGGTCGAGTTGGGCAAGGTGCTGGCCAAGCAAGTGCGCACCCAGCTAGCCGAGAGCCGCAAAGGCCGGGGCAAGGCCGAGGTCAAGGGCTTCAATCCCTCGACCACCGCGCTGCTCAAGCGTTATCTCGGCTGATACCGGACCGGCGCAGGTGGGACTGGCGGCGACTCAGCGGTAGCGGTGGTCAGGCCCGGGTTCGGTAAGGGCATCGACCCAGCCCGCGCGCGCGTGCGGAAAGGCGTCGTAGGCCGGCACATAGGGCTTGAGGTCGAGCACCGGGGTGCCGTTGAGCAGGTCATGCCCGCGGATGAGCAGGCGTGAGCCGCGGATGGAGACCAGGCGCACCGCCGAGAGTCCGATGGCGTTGGGGCGGTCCGGGCTGCGGGTGGCGAACAGCCCGCGCTTGACGGTGTCGCGCGGCGGCACCACCTGCTGCTTCCAACCCTTGGAGTAGGAGAACCAGAACAGCACCCAGCAGTACTCGAAGCCGGCGAGGTCCTTGAGCGCGTTCTGCAGGCCCGGGCGCAGCACGATGGTGGCGTCCTGCGGTTCGCCCACGGTGGCCTGGCGCGGCGCCTCATCGCGCCACTGGAAGGGCGAATGCACCACCCCGATCGGCTGCAGCTGCATGCTCAGCCCGGTGGGCAGGGTGTAGCGCGGCAGGAGGTGGCGTCCGGGGCGCTTGACCATGGCGGCGGGGCGGGCGGCTCAGCTGCGGGCGGCGGCGGGGGGAGCCTGCAGCAGTCCGGCCAGCCAGCTGTCGCCTGCCGCTATGCGCCCGGAGCTGCGCCATGCGCTCAGGGTGGTCACGCGCAGGTCCCAGTGGGTGCTGCTGGCGGTGATCGCGCCCTGCGCGACCAGGTCGCGCAAGGTGCGGCGGTCGACGCAGCGTGGGTGGCCTTCGACCTCGACCACGATCGGCGGCGCCGCCACCAGCTGGCGCTTGAGCGCGTGCTCGTGGTGGGCGAGCAGCTGACTGAGCTTGTCCTGGCTGCAGCCGGAGAGCTCCTCGGCGCCGAGGGTGGCGATGGCGAGCACGCTGCCGCCGCCCAGGACCGCGAGCGCCCAGCGCTCGAGCCGGCCTTCGCGGGCGAACTGGCGCAGCAGCTTGTCGAGGGCGGCGCACAGCGCCTCCCCGCCCGCCAGATCGAGCGCCGGGGCGACCGGCAGCAGGCGGATGCGCGCTTGCCCGGGAAGGTCGTCGAGGGCGTCCATGTGATTGTCCTAAGGCTCCTCGCCAGGCGCGCCAGCGCCGCCCCCGGCGGCTTCGACGTAGCCGCGGGCGGGCGGCGGTTGGACGGCGGTTGGATGGCGCCGCCGCCCGCCACCATGGCGACATGTCCGCTGTCCTCTGGCCGCTGCGCGGCCTGGTGCGCTTCCTCGCCGCGCCCGCCCTGTGGTGGCGCCCGCTCGTCGTTACCGCGGCTCTCGCGCTGGGCCTGGGCGTGGTCGCTGGCGCGGTGCTGTGGTGGCGCTGGCCGGGCTCCGCCACCACCGGCTGGCACGCCTGGCTGGGCGGCGCCGCCGCCCTCGGGCAGGCGGTGGCGGCGGTGCTGCTGTGCTGGCTGGTGGCGGCGCCGCTCGTCATCGGCCTGGCGCTCGATGCCCTGGTGCGCCAGGTGCAGCGCCGCCACGGGGCGGGAGCCGCTGTCGAGCTTAGTGCCGGCCCGGCGCTCTTCGCCGGATTGCGCGTGGTCGGCGGCACCCTCGCACCGCGCCTGCTGTGCGGGCTGGGCGGGGCGACGCTGGGCTGGTGCGCCGGCCCTGCCGGGGCGGTACTGGCATCTTTCGGCCTCGCCTACCTCGCCTGCCTGGACGCGCTCGATTCCGGTCTGGCCGCGCGCGGTCTGGATGGCGCGCACCGGCTTGCCGCGCTGCGCGCGCACCGCGCCGAGGTGGTGGTCGCCGGGGTGGTCGCGGGCGCGCTCGGCCTGGCGCTCGCCGCCACCGTGGTCGGCTGGCTGCTGTGGCTGCCCGCGCTGATGGTCGGCGCCGCCACCCGCGTGCTCACCTGGCCGGAGGCGGCGGACGAGAGCGCCGGCACCGCTGTGGGCGCTGCCCCCGCGCTCAGCCCGCCTCGGCCACCGTCGTCGCCCGCCTGAGGAGGTGCGGGCTTTGGCACTCCCGTCCGGGCGCACAGCACATAGGGTCCGGGCATGGTCGAGATCGCGGCGCAAGATGTGCTCGGGCCCGGTGGGCTGATCGCCGGCGTGCTCGGCGCCTACGAGAGCCGCCCGCAGCAGCTGGAGATGGCGGCGGTGGTGGCGCAGGCGCTTACTGAGCGCCAGCATGCCATCGTCGAGGCCCCCACCGGGGTGGGCAAAAGCTTCGCCTACCTGGTGCCGATGGTGCTGCACGCCCTGCGCAGTGGCGAGAAGGTGGTGATCTCGACCAACACCATCGCGCTGCAGGAGCAGCTCATCGGCAAGGACATCCCGCTGCTCGCGCGCATCTTCCCCGAGCTGCGCGCGGTGCTGGTCAAGGGGCGGCAGAACTACCTCTCGCAGCGCCGGCTGTCCTACGCCAACAGCGGCCAGCAGGCGCTCTTCGACAACCGCGAGGACGCCAGCGCACTGCGTGAACTCAGCGAGTGGGCGGCGACCAGCACGGTCGGGGACCGCGCCGACCTCGGCTACGACCCCGCGCCGCAGGTGTGGCGGCTGGTGCAGTCCGACCGCAACAACTGCATGGGGCGCAAGTGCCCGAGCTACGACCAGTGCTTCTTCTACAAGGCGCGCCGCGAGATGGCCGATGCCCATCTCCTGGTGGTCAACCACCACCTCTACTTCAGCGACCTCAGCCTGCGCGACGAGCACGCCGCCATCCTCCCACCGCACCAGGTGGCGGTGTTCGACGAGGCGCACACCCTGGAGGACGTCGCCACCGACCACCTCGGGGCCTCGGTCAGCGAGGCGCAGGTGCGCTACTACCTCGACGGGTTGTGGAGCCGCAAGTCCCGCGGGCTGTTCGCCAACGAGTCTTACGCCTTTGCCCGCGTCCTGGTCGACCAGGCGCGCGCCGCGAGCGAGGAGTTCTGGAAGCGCATCGGCCTGCTCGCGATCGACACCCGCCAGGACACCCTGCCGTTGACCGCCGCCAACATGATCGAGAACCCGCTCAGCCCGGCGCTCGACGAGCTGTGCAACGTCATCGAGCTGTGCCGCGCGCGCGCCACCGAGGACAACGCGGTGCAGGAGCTGCGGGCGCACGGCGAGCCCGCCGCCGCGATGGGCGCCGCGCAGCGCCAGGTCATCGAGCAGC
>JAYVMM010000046.1:0-2348 GCA_043758975.1 Planctomycetota bacterium
TGCCTGTCTCGACCAGGCAACCACCATCAGCCTCCGCAGCCAGGCGCGCGCCATCACGCTCGAGGACAGCGTGCGCCGCTACCTGCTCGAGCTGGTGCGCGCCACGCGCGCCGCACGCGCTCTGGCGCAAGGCGCCAGCCCGCGCGCGGGACTGGGCTTGCAGCGCGCGGCGCAGGCGCGTGCGCTGATCAAGGGGCGCACCTTCGTCATCCCCGACGACATCCAGGCCCTGGCGGTGGCGGCGCTCAGCCATCGCGTCACCGCGCGCGCCGGCCAGCAGCCCGAGGCGGTGATCGCCAGCGTGCTCGAAGCGGTGCCGGTACCGCGATGAACGCGCCCGCCGAGGTGGACCTCGGCGAGGCCGCCGGCCTGGAGGCCGGCGAACCGGCGCCAGTGGCGGTCCTGCGCCCGATGCGCGCCGCGCCCACGCGGCGCAGCCACCTCACCACGCTCGGCTGGGCCTCGCTGTTCTATGCCGCCTTCCTCGCCAGCACCACCATATGGCAGCCTGATCCGCTCGGGGTGGCGCTCGCGCTCGCCCTGCTCAGCGCGCTCATCGTCGCCAGCGTACGCGCGCAGGGCGCGCTCAATCCGGTGCGCTCGACCTGGACCCTGCCGGCGCCGCCGCATGCGGGCGAGGAGTGCGTGCTGATCGCCTCGCTGAGCGCCACCGGCGGCGCGCCGCCCCTGCAAGTGGTGGCGTTGATGCCGCTGACCCGCCGGCTCGACACCGTGGCGCGCCTGCCCGGACTGGACGAGATCAGGACGCGGGTCAGCTGGACCACGCGCTTCCCGCGCCGCGGGCTGATCATGCTGCCGCCGCTCGCGGTCACCACCCAGCAGCCCTTCGGCCTGGTGCTCGCGAGCCGCAGCGTGGGCGAGAGCGCCGACCTGCTGGTGCTGCCCGCGCTCGGGCGCCTGCGTCGCGAGCTGCGCGCGCGCATCGACCAATGGCTCGAGGCGCAGTCCACGACCACTGATCCCGGCGATGACGAGCTCGCGCGCCTGCGCCCCTACCGCCCGGGCGACCACCCGCACCGCATCCACTGGAAGGCGAGCGCGCGCCACCGCGAACTGCTGGTGGCCGAGCGCCATGCTCCCGGCACCCGCCGCCTAGCCCTGGTCATCGATACCCAGACCGAGGGCGACGGACGCCGGCTGGAGCGCATCATATGCGTCGCCGCCACCCTGGTCGACTACCTCCTGGGCCTGGGCTGGAGCCTCACCCTACATGGCGCCTTCGCCAACCATGGGGTGGGCGGCGAACGCGCCCGCCTGCTCGAGGCGCTCGCCCTCGCCGGCTCCGGCCAGGAGCCGGTCGCCACCTTCATCCCGCCGCAACGCACCACCCTCGTGCTCAGTCTCGCCCCGCTGCCGCCGCTCGACCTGCGCCCCGCCCCGATGGCGCTCACCCTCGCCGAGTGCGACCGCCTGGTGCGCCTGCCCAAACGCCTGCGCTAGCCGCTACCGCTGCCGCCTGTCCAACCCTGGAAAGCGCGCGCTCGCCGCGCCCGCCCCGCCACCCCATACTCACCGCCACCACCCCGCCATGCGCAACCCTCTGAGCTCGCCGCTGACGCTGTGCCATCTCAGCTTCCTCACCCTGGCCGCGCTCTACCTGTGCGCCATGCACGGTGCCGGCGAGTCTGCGGTGTGGCTGCTCTACGCCACCGGAATGGTGGCCGAGCTGCTGCCGCGCCGCTTGCGCCAGTACCTGGTGTGCGAGGCGCTGCTGGTGTTCAGCGGTGCCGCCGGCTATATGTGGCTGGTCCCGCACAACGCCTACAACTCCGAAGCTTTGCACGCCCTGATCGGCATGCTCTTTGCCTACCTGGTGCTGGTGCCGAGCGGTCTGGAGCGGCTGCGCTACCTCTTCGTCCTGGTGCTGTTCGAGATGCTCGCCCAGGGCTTCAAGGCCGGCTTCGACCTCGCCGCGCTCAGCGCGCTGCCGCTGGGGGTGGCCTCGCTCGCGGTCGATGGTTGGCTGATCGGTGCGGTGCCGGCGCGCAGCGCCAGCCGCCTGCGCGCCCGCTGGCCGACCTCGCTGATGCGCTGGGCGCTGCTGCCGGCAGCCGCCGTCATCGCCATCGGCCTGCTCCTCGGCGGGCCGGTGGTGAGCCAGGCCGCGCAGGCCAACCAGACCGCGCTGGCGCACGGGGCGCGCCGCACGATCGGGCCGCTCAGACTCAGCGGGCTGGAGGCGACCATGCACATCGGCGACCATGCCAATTTAGGTGTCCGGCCAGGACCCAAACTTCTCGCCGTCGTCACCCATGACGGCAAGCCGCTCGCCAGCTGCGGTCGCGTTGGTGAGGAGGTGGTCGATGGCGTCGGTCACCCGGCCGAAC
>JAYVMM010000047.1:0-2431 GCA_043758975.1 Planctomycetota bacterium
AGCAACACCAAGATGCTGATCCAGCCGCGTAGCGGCGATTTCAGCGTGATCAAACTGGAGGTCCTGGTCCGCCCGCTGGTCGAAACCCTCAGCGGTAACGCCGCGGCCAATCCCTTCACCCTCAAGCCGACCAACCCCGCATCCAAGCTGCCTCCGCCGCCAGCGCCGCCGCTCGAGCTACCGCTGCCACCGGCGCTGCCGCTGCCGGAAAGGGACAAATAGCATGGCCATGCCCACCCGCCTCCGCGCCGAGAGCCTGAGTGCCCGCTGGGCGCTGCTGGTCGCGCTGTCCCTGGGCGGTGCCTCCGGCGCGGTCTTCGCCGCTGACGAGCGCCCCGACCTCGCCCCCACCGACTTCGACACCGTCATCTACAAAGACGGCCATACCGAGCTCTGCGATGTGATCGAGACCAAGGACGACCGCTCGCTGGTCATCCGCCTCGCCGACGGCAAGACCCACATCATCGGTGCCAACGACTACAAGGCGATCAGCTACCGGCGCACTGCCGCCAAGTGCGTCAAGATGCGCGGCGCCTGGGACATGGACGCTAAGATCCTGGACGCCGATGATGTGATCAAGACCGTGCTGTGGGGCTATCGCGACTACCCGACCGCGCACAAGGACAAGGAGGAGATGGTTGCCGCCGCCAAGGAGGCCGCCGTCAACCTCGCCAACCGGGCGATGGACAAATGGCCGAACAACACCGATCTCGCCTCCAAGGCGGTGCTGCCGCTGCTGCAGGACAAGGGCGACAGCAAGGGCATCGAGGAGCTTGCGCGCCGGCTGGTCAAGGTCGACCCGCACTGGACTGAAGGGTATGACTACGTCGCCAAGGTGCTCGAGGCCGACCCCGCGCGCAGCGACGATCTGCTCGCCTGGCTCCTCGACTGGGTCAAGTTCCAGCCCACTGCCTTCCGCCCCAACCAGGCGCTGGCCAAGATCCACGAGGCCGCGGGCAGCCTGCGCAGCGCGCAGGAGGAGTACCGCAAGTGCTACGTCATGCACAAGGATCTCGAGTCCGGCCTCGGCTACGCGCGGCTGTCGCTGGCGCGCGGCGATGCCGAGAAGGCGCTGGGTGCGGCGACCGAACTGCTGGGCAACGAGAAGTTCGCCGATGAGGCCAAGGTCATCGCCGGTTCGGCCAAGCTCATGCTCGGCGACGTCGCCGGCGCCCAGGGCCTGCTCGAGGAGGCGCTCAAGGGCAAGCTCGGCGATGAGAGCGGCAAGATCGCGCACTACAATCTCGGGGTGGTGAGCCTGCGCGCAGGCAAGCTCGACGACGCGCGCACCCAGTGGGCGCCGCTCGACCTGCCGGTGGCCAAACTCGCCACTGCCATCCTCGAGCGCAAGCCGTTCACCGAGGTCGAGTCGCTCAAGACCCCCGGCCTGCAGGAGCTGGCCAAGGTCCTCAACGCCTGCGTCGACCTCGAGCACGGGCGCTCCGCCGCCGCGGTCGGCATCGACCCGCGCCTGAGCGCCCGCCATCTCTTCCTCAGCCAGCTCGCCAAGCTGGTGCTGCAAGGCGGCGTCGGCGCCGAAGTCATCGTGCGCGATCTCCAGGCCACTCCCGGACTGGAGTCGCAGCGCTGGCAGGTCTACGCCCTGCTGCTGGGCAAGAAGTACAAGGATGCCGAGGCCGCCATCTCCCAGCTGCCGGAGAACGACCCCTACGCCCTCGCCTACCACCTGCTGGTCGCCGAGGGCCTCAACAACCACGACCAGGCCAAGGCGTGGTTCCAGAAGCTCTCGGCCTCGACCGCCGCTGACGCGCCGCGCGAATGGACGAGCCTCATCGGCCGTTACTACGCTTCGGGCAACGACACCGTCTACGACGAGAAATTCGCCTGGCCGGTGGGCGACCTGCCCAACGCCGGATGGCAGTACAGCGCGCCCGGCACCGCCATCCACATCCATACCGACGGCACCCAGCTGCTCTTCGACGGCACCCAGAGCGCCAATCCCGAGTCCATCACCCGCGCCTGGTGGACGGTGCAGGAGAACCGCCTGCGCCGGGCCAAGGTCGACCTCGACCTCACCGGCATGGGCAACGCCAGCGCCGGTATCGAGATCCTCGACCCCCAGCGCACCACCGGCGTCGCCCTCGCGGTGCGCGCCGACAGCCGCCTGGCCTGGCGCGCCTGCGTCAACGGCACCTGGGCGGCCTGGCAGCCGCTGGCGCTGCAGATCCAGGGCACCAAGACCACCCTGTGCATCGACTACAACCTCGGACGGGTGCTCGCCTTCATGCCCGACGAGGAGCTCAAGAAGTACGTGCTCGGCGATGGCTTCGCCTCGCCGCCCGAGAACCTCTGCGTCAGCATCTTCGGCACCGCCGACCCCGGGGTGATGTGGAAGATCTCCGCCACCCGCATGGTCATCGAGCAGAAGCCGTTGACCGGACCTGGCGCAGGCTCGCGGCGGCTCGGCGAG
>JAYVMM010000048.1:0-10572 GCA_043758975.1 Planctomycetota bacterium
CTCGAGGCCCATGTCGAGCAGGCGGGTGATCGCGGTCGGCGCGTCATTGGTGTGCAGGGTGGTGAACACGAGATGGCCGGTGAGTGACGCCTCGATGGCGATCTTGGCGGTCTCCTGGTCGCGCACCTCGCCGACCAGCAGAATGTCGGGGTCCTGACGCAGGATGGAGCGCAGGCAGTTGGCGAAGGAGCGCCCGACCTCGTCGTCGACCGGCACCTGGATCAGGCCGTTGATCTCGTACTCGACCGGGTCCTCGGTGGTGATGATCTTGACCGACTCCTCGTTCACCGCGCTCAGCGCGGCGTAGAGCGTGGTGGTCTTGCCCGAGCCGGTCGGACCGGTGACCACGACGATGCCGTTGGGCGCCTCGATGACACCCTTGAACTTGACCAGCATGTCGTCGGGGAAGCCGACCTTCTCGAGGTCGAGGTTGACCACCGAGCGGTCCAAGATGCGGATCACCACCGATTCGCCGAACATCGTCGGCAGGCAGCTCACGCGCAGGTCGACCTCGCGGTCGCCGATGCGCACCGGGATCTTGCCGTCCTGCGGCATGCGCCGCTCGGAGATGTCGAGGTGCGACATCACCTTGATGCGCGCCACCAGCGCCGGCGCCAGGGTCTTGGGCACCGGCAGCATGTCGTAGAGCACGCCATCGATGCGGTTGCGCACGCGGAAGGTGTCCTCGAACGGCTCGAAGTGGATGTCCGAGGCCTGCGCCTTGACCCCGGTCAGCAGCAGCAGGTTGAGCAGCTTGCGCACCGGCGCCGACTCGGCGGCCTCGGCGGCGTTGTTGGGGTCGAGGCCGGCGAACTGGTTGATGTCGATGGAGAAGGTCTCTTGCCCGCCATGCCCGATGGTGGTCTCCTCCTCGCCGAGGTTGGCGATGATCTCCTTGATCTGCCCGTCGCGCTCGTCCTTGTCCTGCGAGTAGTACTGCGCCAGTGCCTCTTTGATCGAGTTCTCCGAAGTCAGCGCCGGGCGCACCTGCGCCACCCCGAGCATGAACTTGAGGTCGTCGAGGGCAGAGAGGTTGTCGGGGTCGGCGGTGGCGATGACCAGGGTCTTATCCTCCATGCGCACCGGGATGATGCCATAGGAGTTGGCGACCCGCGCCGGCACCTTGTCGATCAGCGACTTGGGCAGCACCAGGCCGCTCAGCTGCACCGGCTCGAGCCCGAGCAGCTGGGCCGCGGCGTAGAGCACGGCGTCCTCGCGCACCCCGCCATCCACGCAGGCCCTGACGATGTCCACACCGTTCTTGCGATGGTCGCTGTAGATCTTCTGGGCAGTCGCCTGGTCGACCTCCTCCATCTTGTGCAGGCTCTTGAGCAGGTCCTTGGCCTCGACGCGGATCATGGCCGAACCTCAAACAGGCGGCTCGCACAGGTGAGCCGCTGGAAGCAGGCGCCAGGATGGGAGATGGAGGTCATAGTGGGGGTCATGGTGTGGGTAGCGAGCGGGCTCAGGCCTTGCTGGCAGCGGTGGCGCCGTCCTCCTGCACCTTGCGCTGCAGGTAGCCCTGGTCCTTCGAGTAGCCCATCATTTGCCCGAAATCGATGATACCCGACTTGTAGAGGCGGAACAACCAGTCATCGAGCAAGATCATACCCTGGTTGGCGCTGGTCTGGATGGTCGAATCGATGCGGAAGCTCTTGTTCTCGCGGATCAGGTTGGAGATGGCCGGATTCATGATCATGATCTCGAAGGCGGCGATGCGCCCCTTGCCGTCGGCCTTGGGCACCAGCGCCTGCGAGATCACCGAGACCAGGTTGCCGGCGAGCTGGGTGCGCACCATCTCCTGCTGGTTGGTCGGGAAGACGTCGATGATGCGGTCGACGGTGCGCGAGGCGCCGGTGGTGTGCAAGGTGCCGAAGACCAGGTGACCGGTCTCGGCGGCGGAGATCGCCGCGCTGATGGTGGCGAGGTCGCGCATCTCGCCCACCAGGATGACGTCGGGGTCCTCGCGCAGGGCGCGGCGCAGGCCGTCTTCGAAGGACGGCACGTCGATGTGCAGCTCGCGCTGGTTGACCACCGATTTCTTGTGGTTGTGGTAGTACTCGATCGGATCCTCGATGGTGATGATGTGCATCTCCTCTTCCGAGTTGATGAAATCGATCATCGTCGCCAGGGAGGTCGATTTGCCAGAGCCGGTCGGCCCGGTAACCAGGATCAGCCCGCGTGGGCGGGTGAGCAGGTCCTTGATGTTGGCCGGCAGCCCGAGCTGCTCGAAGGTCAGGATCTTGGACGGGATCAGGCGCAGCACCATCGCCACGCGCCCCTTCTGCTTGAACACGTTGACGCGGAAGCGCGCCTTGTCGAAGTAGCCGATGGCGAAGTCGGTCGAGCCGCCCTCGGCCAGCTCGGTCTGCCCGCGTTCGCTGGTGATCTGCTTCATCAGGCTGGCGGTGTCGTCGGCCGTGAGCACGTCGGACTTCAGGCTCTTGATGCCACCATTGATGCGAAAGCTGGGCGGACGTCCGACCGTGATGTGGATGTCCGAAGCCCCCTGATTGAGGCAAATCTCCAGCAGCTGGTTCATGTCATAGCTCATGGCGCCCTCGTCGTCCCCTAATCATGGGCGGCAGCGGGAGACGGCCAACGCAGCGCTGCGGACCCCACCGCCGGTGTGTGACCTAGCCTGATTTTCCCGTGCCGAACGCTACGACATGCCGGCTATCCCCGCGCGCCATGGCGCGCTACTTACCCGCCCCTGTCTGCCCGCCGGCAGGCGCCCCGGAGGGTGCTCCGCTGGGTCCCGCGGGCGTGGGCGGTACGCCCCCGCCCTCCCCCCCCGCACCGCCCTGGCTGCGCTCCTTGATAATGGTCGGCAGGCTGGCGTAGACGATGGTCGAGGCGCGGCGCAGGCCGTCGAGCAGGCGCTTGGTGCGCGGATCGATCTCGGCGTCGACAAGATCGGTTAGCACTCGTTCGCGCATGAGGCCGAGCGCCGCCTCCTGGCCAGCGCGGCGGCCATGCACGCGCACGATGTCCACCCCGCCGTCGTGGACCACCGGCGGGAGCAGGGCGGGGAAGGGCCCCTGGGCGGCGAAGGCCTCCTCGACCACCCGCGCCGGGATGCGCCGGGCGCCGCGCTTGCCGCGCTCGCCGTCGCGCGTCACCCAGCCGACCCGCCCGCCGGCGTCGGCGTCCTGGTCGAAATTCTTGGCGAAGTTGGCGAAGGTCTTCTCGAAGCTCAACTCGCCGCGCTGGATCATGCTGTAGAGGTTGTTGGCGACCTGCAGGCGGTTCGCCTTCTCCGTCGCGGTGATGACCTCGGCGCCGTCCGGCAGCCGACCGGTGATGTAGGGGATGGCGATGTCAGCGATGTCGACTGCCTCGGCCACGCGGTAGTGCTCCACATGGCTGTCGAAGTAGGCCTGCAGCTCGGGTTCCTTGACCTCCTTGCGCGCCTGGCGCTGGACCAGGATGTGCAGCCCGGCGAGCATGCGGAAGCCGGGTTGGCGGACGAAGTTCTCCAAGGTGGTCTTCTCGGTCTGCTGGATGAAGGTGCGCATGTCCATGATCGGCTGCTTGCGCTTCTCCAGGCCCTCGTGCAGGCGCTTCTCCATGCGCCCGAGCTCGCCCTGCTTGACCGCATCATCGATCACCACCCCCTCGTGGCTGAGCGCCTGGTCGACCAGGGCGATGTTGATGAGCTCTTCGCGCACCGGCCCGGACTTCTCGGCCAGCAGGTGGAGCGCGACCTCGCGCCGCTTCACCTTGCCGAAGGCGGTGGCGACGATGAGGTCGTCATCGCGCAGCTTGCTCCAATTGGTGAGGTCGAGGAGGTGGTGCACCGCATCCTCGACCTGCTCGGACCCCTCCTTCTTCAGCAGCGCATCCTCGAGCTCGCGCAGGGTGATCTTGGTGCCGTCGACGGTGACGACCGGGATGGCGGTGGATTCCGCCTCGGCAGCACTGCTCGCGTGCTCGGGCCCGCCGGGCGACGATGCCGGCGGGACCTGGGCGCCGGGGGCCTCCGAGGCGGTCGGCGCCAGCACGCCGGTGGGCGTGACCGGCGGCGGCGCGCCGCGCTCGAACAGGTGGACCAGCAGGGCGCCCGCAGCGAAGGCGAGCAGGGGGACGAGGATGCGTGCCAACAGCGGTCTCCGTGGCGGGGGAATGGGGGTCGCGGTCACGAGAGCGCCTCCGCCCCGGCCTCGCCGACGGCGGCATGCAGCCCGACCAGCTCGGCGGCGCTCAGGCCCTCCAGCCTGCGCGCCGGGTCGAGCCCGCAAGCGCGGCAAGCCACCTCCGCCTGCGCCCGGCTCATCCCGCGGTCGCGCAGGGCGCCGGGCAGCACCTTGCGGCGCGAGGAGAACACCGCCCGGCACCAGCGCCCGAAGCCGTCCGGCAGCGCACGGCGCGGGCGCCAGCGCAGGATGGCGCTGTCGACCCGCGGGCGGGGATGGAAGCAGGCGGGCGGCAGGCGGCAGACGATGCCCGGCTCTCCAGCGGCCTGCAGCACCGCGGCGCTCGCCCCCCAGGCCGCCTCGCCCGGACGCGAGCACAGGCGCTGGGCCGCCTCCCACTGCACTGTCACCACCACCAGCTCGGGCGGCAGGGCGGGCGGCTGGAGGGCGGCGGCATTGAGCAGCACCGGCAGGGCGACGTCGTAAGGCAGGTTGGCGCACAGCCGCCACGGTTGCGCCGCGAAGGTGACGATGCTCCCGTGCAGCACGCTCTTGCTTTCCAGGCAGTCGCCGTGCACCAGGGTGAGCGCGGGCCCGCCCGGCGCCGCCGCGCAGGCGGCGGCGAATTTGCCGCGCAGCAGTCCGCTCAGGCCGTTATCGAGCTCGACTGCCAGGAGCTGGCAGCCGGCCGCAAGCAGGCGTTCGGTGAGCAGCCCGGTGCCCGGCCCGATCTCGACCACGCGCATCCCCGGCGTCCCGCCGAGCTCCCGGCAGAGGGTGGCGAGCGCCGCGTTGTCGACCATGAAGTTCTGCCCCAGCCGGTGCAGCGGCGCCAGGCCGGCGGCAGCCAGCTCGGCCGCCAGCGCACGCGTGCGCTCGCTCACCGCGGGTCCACCGCGGGCGCGGCGGGTGTGGCGGCAAGCAGCCGCACCAGGGGCGGGGTCAGCTCGCCCACCGTGGCGGCGCCTCCGGCGGGCAGGTAGCAGCGCCCGGGCGGGGGGTGGCGGGTGGTGGCGCTGGTCTCGGCCGAGAGCACCACTTCACCGGTGGCAGTGGTGGCGCCGATGCTCAGGGTGATGATTTCGCGCGCCGCGCCCACCAGCTGCTCGCATACCACGGTGGCGGTGGCCTCCTTGGCGTTCAACGGCGCGGCCTTGGCCTCGACCCGCGCCGCCCGCAGCCCAGAGAGCCGGCGCAGCAGGCGGCGCACCTCGACAGGGTCGGCGGGCTGCGGCGGACCCCGCTTGAACTCGCCGTCCATGGCACGCGCAGTCCAGCCCCCGCCCTCGGCGCTGAGGGCATAATTGCCGCCTGGGCCGACCACCTCGATGCGGCTCACCAGACTGGGCACCAGGGGCAGCACCAAATTATCGGCGACCGTGACGCGCAGCGCTTCGACGGTGTCGGCTGGGAGCAGGTAGCTCACCCCCGCTTCGCGGTTGACCGCCCGCCAACCGTCGCCCTCGCGCCGGAAGCAGAACCCGAGATCCTGGTCGGTGGTCTCGTCGAGGCGCGCGGTGTCGCTCGAATGCTTGACCTGGCGCGGCTGGAAGCGCAGGTCGAGCTCGAATTCCGGGTCGCTGATCACCGCGCGGTCGGCGGCGGTGACGAAGCGCGCGCTTTGCGCGCGTGCGGCGCAGGCGGCGCGCGCAAGCTGCTCGAGCGCAAGCTGGTCGACCGCGCGGGCGCGCGCCGCAGCAGGGTAGGTCTGCCACCAGCTGCCGCTGCCATCGAGCGCGTAGGCCTCCTCTTGCGACTGCGACTGCGACTGCGACTGCGACTGGCCGTGCGCCAGGCGTTGGAGCTTGACCACCTGCGACCAGGGGCGGTCGATCAGGCTGAGATCGAGCATGGCCGCCGGGTCGAGGTGGGCGAGCACCGGCGGCAGCTCGCCGACCGTGCCATGGTGGGTCGGCCCCCATACCTGCCAGCCGCCGGGAGCGCCGGCGATGGCGATGCGCTCATGGTGGAGGTCGATCTGGAAGACGAAATCGAGCACGGTGGCGTCCGCTGGCGGCTGCTCGTCCTTGCCGCCGCGCTTGACCGAAGTCACCGCGAGATGGTCGAGCGCGATGGCGATCGCGCCGGCGGCCTCGCCGGCGGCGATCTCGCGCCCGCCCGGCCACACCACGTCCCATTGGCTGAGGCCCTCGGTAATGTCGCGCAGCCCGTGCTTCTCGAGGCGGAACTGCAGCACGCCGGCCTTGAGCACCAAAATCTCGGTGAGCGGCGAGTTCATGAAGCGGCGCTGCAGGTCGACCACGTAGTCCTTCTCGATGTTGCCCAGGGTCTCGCGCCAGGCGTTGGCGAGAGCGGTGGACAGCGGCTGGGGCGGCAAGTCGTCGACCTGGACTAGGCCGCCGCTGCCGGAGCTCCAGGCGCGCACGCGCTGTTCGAGCGCAAAGTCGCCGGCGCGGGCCAGGCGCACATCGCAGATATCGGGGATGCCGGCGGGCGCGGTGCCGGCGAACTCGCCAAGCCGCACGTTAGCGAGCAGCGCCAACGCCAGCTGGATGCGCGGGGTCAGCGGCGGGCGCTCCTGGTGGACCTCGTCGTACCACTCATCATTGCGGTTCACCGCGCTGGTGGTCACGGCGCCGCGCGTCATGGCGACGTGCACGAGCTTGTCGACCTCGATCACCGCTTCGCGGTCGAAACGCTGGGCCAGGGCGTCGAGTTGGCGCACCACCGAGAGCGGGGCGGCGAAGATGCGCTCGGCCACCCCGTCCCACAGGTAGCCCTTGCCGCCGGACTGGCCCCAGCGCAGGCTCAGGCCGTTGCCGCTGAGCTCGCGCGCGCCGTCGATGCCGTAGGCTTTGAGCTGGGCCTCGCCGATGGCGGAGACCACCTGCGCCTTGGGCGCCGCGAGCGGGCGCAGGAAGCCCCACCAGGCATCGGCCTTGGCGACGTCGAGCGGGCGCCTGAGACCCTTAAGAGTGACGCTCTGGTGGTCGATGGTCTGGTCGAGCCCGGGGATGCGCAGCCGATATTGCGCCGGCGGCGCGGCAGTGACCACCGGGACGGTCTCCTCGACCGCGGCCTCGGGGTGGAACAGGTAAAGCAGCAGCGCAAGCATCAGCGCCGCGAAGATGGCCCAGGCGACCCTGCCCATGACCGCTCAGCTGCCGAATTCGTGGCGGCGCGGCAGGTCCTCGATGCGCCCGAGCCCGAAGCGGGAGAGGAAGGAATCGGTGGTGCCGTAGAGCAGCGGTCGCCCGAGCGCCTGCTCGTCGCGCCCGCTCACTAGCACCAGGCGCAGGTCCATCAGCTGGCGCAGCACCGGGCCGCACTGCACGCCGCGGATGTCCTCGACCGCGCCGCGGGTGATCGGCTGCTTGTAGGCGACGATGGCAAGGGTCTCGAGCGCGCTCTTGGAGAGCTTGGTCGGCAGCTCCTTGCGCTCGAGCTGGCGCACCCAGGGGTAGAGGGCGCGCCGGGTCAACAGCTGCCAGCCGCCGGCGATGTGGCGCAGCTCCCAGCCGCGGTTCTCGTGGTCGTAGCGCTCGGCCAGGCCCTTGAGGAAGCCCTCGAGGTAGCCGGCGTCAGCCCCCGGCAGCACCTGCTGCAGGCGCTCGATCGAGAGCGGGCGGGTGGCGACGAAGAGCACGCCCTCGAGCACCGCGCGCAGCTCCGCCGGCGGCAGATCGGCGACATCGGGGACGACATCGGGGACTCCGGGCCCGCCATCGACGGGCTCGTCGGCGGCATCGCTGGTCTGGATCAGGGCGGCGAACTCCCCGCCCATCCCCTCCGCGTCCGGCAGGGGAACCGCGGCTGCTGGGGCGGCGAGCGCGGGCGGTGCGCCGGTCGCCAGCGCGGCATCGACCGCGGGATCGACCGCGGGATCGACCGCTGCGGAGGTGGATGGGGCCGGAGCGGGGGAAGCGTCCTGGCCGGTGGCCTCCGGTGGGGCGTCCTGGGGTTCGCTGGGTGCGTTCATCGCTTCGCCTCCGCCGGCTGCTGGAGGAAGTTCCGCAGCAAGGCATGGCCATGCTGGGTGAGGAAGCTCTCGGGGTGGAACTGGACCCCTTCGATCGGCAGCTCGCGGTGGCGCAGGCCCATGAGCTCGCTTCGGTCGACGGTCCAGGCGGTGGCCGCCAGGCAGGCCGGCAGCTTCTCGTTCACCACCAGGCTGTGGTAGCGGGTGGCGGTGAAGGGCGACGGCACGTCGGTGAAGACGCCGCGCCCATCGTGGCGGATCTCGCTGGTCTTGCCGTGCATCAGGCGCGCGGCGCGCTCGACGACACCGCCGAAGGCCTGGCCGATGGCCTGGTGGCCGAGGCAGACTCCGAGCAGGGGCGTGCCCTGGCGGGCGGCGGCGAGGATCAGCTCCAGACTGATGCCAGCCTCGGTGGGCGTGCACGGCCCCGGCGAGATCACCAGGTGGTCGGGCCGCTCGGCCATCACCTGCTCGACGCTGCGCTCATCGTTGCGGTAGACCTGCACCTGCGCCCCCAGCTCCCAGAGGTACTGGACGAGGTTGTAGGTGAAGCTGTCGTAGTTGTCGATCACGATGAGCATGGACGGGCGGCAGCCTAAGCCTCGCAGCCCGCAGGCAACCTGCCGCCCGTGCTGCGCTTCGCGCCGGCGCCGGCGTGGCGGCGGCAAAGGCCTTGACCCTCCGACGGTTCTTTTATGCTGCACCCCCGCGCCGCCGACCGGCGGCGTGCTGTGCGCTGGTAGCTCAATGGATAGAGCATCAGACTACGGATCTGGAGGTTGCAGGTTCGAGTCCTGCCCGGCGCGCCATAAGAGCCGCAACTGTAGCAGGTTGCGGTTTTTTGTTTAACGGGCCCGGACTGGTCCGGAGGCCATCCCACCCATATCCCACCCATATCCCACCGGGCTCGCTAAGCCATCCAGCGGGGGTGCCGGGCCCATGGCTGGCGAACTCAAGTGGACCTATCGGTACCTGGACTATTCAATTTTGGGTGCGCTCGCTGCCGTTGGATTGCTCGACTAACCGGCAATGCTTACAACTGTCAGCCCACCGGGGCAACCCAACCAGTGCGACCTCGAGCACGGTTCCGACATGGCGAGGCATGGCGCGGCAAGGAATCGGCCCGGTACCACCCGGTTGCGATCTCCCGACCTGCCTTTCGAGGGGGGCATGAAGCGGTCGCGGCCAGCTCCAGCCATGTGCTGGGAAAGGCCTCCCATTCTTCGCCTTCAAAGCCTCAACGTTTCCACCTCTACCCAGGCCAAGCGAGCAGTCGATCGTCGCCGGCGCCAGGCCCTTCGGCAGTACCGGCATCAGAATGGCGCCGGCTTCCGATCTGGGCACAAGCACTCCCGTCCGAACCTCGCCGACTGAGCGCGAGTAGCCGTCCGCCTGGTCCTTGGAACTGCCAGACAGATTGCCGTGGCTGACCATATACTTGAGATGCTAAAATGCCTCCGTGAGCTTGAGTGCGAAGTCCCTTTCGACGTTTGCCATTTCCCGCAGTCTATCGGTGTGAAATTTAACTGCGCGGTCCCAATCTTCGGTTGCCGCAGCGGCGGGGGTCATGGTGCGATCGCGCTAGCGCTGGGATTCGGTAACGGCAATGCCATTGGTGAGGGCATCGCGGTTCCGGCGCTGGACCACGTTCCGATCGTCCATGATCGATCCGCTATTCACGCAGCCGACCATGACATTTGGCGGAAGTCGCGGGCGGCGGCGAACACGGCGGAGCGGTGCCCGCCCCCCGCGTTCCCCGCGCCGGACGCAACGTGGCGGCTCCGGAAAAGTTCAGGGCAATCGTCTGCGGTCGCCGATGAACCCCATTGGCGCAGTGGCGTTATCCCATCAGGCGCCCACGCGCCATCCCATCCCAGCCATGCAGGAGCGCGCCATGAGCCGCAACCAGACACCCATCAGCGACGATACGCTTCCCGAGGATGCGGCGCTCGCAACGCAGGACGGCAAGGACGACAGCGAGAAGCCTTCGGGCGTTCCGGCCTGGTTCATCAGTGCGGCAGTACACGCGCTCTTCGCGATGATCTTCTGGGCGGTGGTGTTCGTCTCCACGGCCCCAGACCCCGAGATGCCGCCGTATAAGATGTCGATCCTGGACATCCCGCCCAAAATCGAGCCGCAGAAGGAGATCGACAAGTCCTTCGAGCCCAAGCCCGAGCTCAATGTGCCCGAAGACAAGGAACCCGCCCCGATCGACCTCCTCACCTCCGTCAAGGAGGACAAGAACACCACCGAGGACGAAGTCGAGATGGATACGGCGAAGGGCCGCGTGGATGCGGTCTCGACCATCGAGACCGGTTCCGTTGGTGCCTTCATGGCCATCGGCACGAATGCCGGCGGTTCCGGCATAGCCGGCCTGCGCAACGGCTCGTCCAAGCGCCGCGCCATCAAAACCGGCGGCGGGAACCGCGGGAGCGAGGAGGGGGTCAGCTCCGCCCTGCGTTGGTTCAAGCGCCACCAGAGCCCCAATGGCATGTG
>JAYVMM010000049.1:0-7596 GCA_043758975.1 Planctomycetota bacterium
TCTGACCCTGCCGGCCCGCCGCCCCCTGCCGAGATGCCATGAGCGCCAAAGCCAAACGCGATTACTACGAGGTCCTGGGGCTGTCGAAAGGCGCCAGTACTGACGAGATCAAGAAGGCCTACCGCAAGCTGGCGATGAAGCATCATCCCGACCGCAATGCCGGCGACAAGGAGGCCGAGCTCAAGTTCAAGGAGGCGGCCGAGGCCTACGAGGTGCTCAGCGACGAGCAGAAGCGCGCGCGCTACGACCAGCTCGGCCACGCCGGGGTCGACGGCATGGGCCATGCGGGCAGCGGCTTCAACTCGATGGAGGACATCTTCGCCGCCTTCGGCGACGTTTTCGGCGGCGGTTCGATCTTCGATCAGTTCTTCGGCGGCGGGCGCGCCGAGGCGCGCAACCAGGGCGCCTCGCTCAAGCTCGGCATCGAGATCTCCTTCCGCGAGGCGGTGAGCGGCTGCACCAAGACCATCGACCTCAAGCGCAATGAGGTGTGCGAGACCTGCAACGGCAGCGGTGGCAAACCCGGTTCGAAGACCTCCACCTGCCGCCTGTGCGGCGGCGCCGGGGTGGTGCGCCAGGGCCAGGGCCTGTTCGTGCTGCAGACCACCTGCCCGCAATGCCACGGCAATGGCAAGAGCATCTCCGAACTGTGCCCGAACTGCCGCGGCGGCGGCGCCAATCCCAAGAAGGTGACGATCAAGGTACGCATCCCCGCCGGCATCGAGGACGGCAGCCGCATGCGCGTCGCCGGCGAGGGCGAGCCCGGACGCGACGGCGGCAGCCGCGGCGACCTCTACGTCTATGTCACGGTCAAGGTCGACCGCTTCTTCGAGCGCCACGAGCAGGACGTGGTGTGCAAGATCCCAGTGACCTACGCCCAGGCCGCCATCGGTACCGAGATCGAAGTGCCGACCCTCGACGGCACGGCCAAGCTCAAGATCCCGGCGGGCACCCAGCCCAACGACCTGCTGCGCATGCGCGGCCTCGGCATTCCCAGCGGCAACGGCCACCGCGGCGACCAGATCGTGGTGGTGCAGCTGACGGTGCCGAAGAAGCTCAACGAGCGCCAGCGCGAGCTGCTGCGCGAGCTCGGCGAGATCGACGACAAGGCGGGCGAGCACCGGGGCTTCTTCGAGAAGATGAAGAACCTCTTCGACTGATGCGGCGCCTCAACCGGCTCTTCGCCGCCCTCACCAACCGCAAGAAGACCACCATGACCAGCGAACCAACCAGCCAGCCGGTGCCCGCCGATGACGAGGAGGCAGTCCTCCCCGCCGGCGAGGTCGATCCCATCGTCAGCTTGCCGGCGAGCGAGCTTGAGACCCTGCGCCGCGAGGGCGCCGAATGGAAGGAGCGCTGCGCGCGCTCGCAGGCGGAATTCGACAATGCGCGCAAGCGCCTGCGCAAGGAGGCCGACGAGGCCGGCACGCGTGCGGTGGCGCGCTTCGTCAAGCCGGTGCTGAGCGAGATCGACAATCTCGAACGCGCCCTCTTCGCCGCCAACCCCGCCAGCTTCGCCGAATTCGCCAGTGGCGTGACCATGATCCACGCCAACCTGCAGACCGCGTTGCGCCAGGCCGGCATCGAGACGGTGCCGACCGTCGGCCTGTTCGACCCCGCGGTGCACGAGGTGATCGCCGAAGCCGAGGACGCCGAGCATCCGCGCGGGACCATCGTCCAGGTGCACCGCCCGGGCTACCGCCTCAAGGACCAGCTGGTGCGCGCCGCCCAGGTGGTGGTGGCGCGCCCGCCGGCGGCGGCGGGTGCAGCATCCGGCGCATCCGCCCCCCCCTCGGATGCGCAGTAGGCCGCCCAGGCGGCGCCCCGCTTAGAGCATGGGTACGGGATGCAGGACCGGCGCCGCCGGAAGCCCCGGGGCGAGCGCTCCGAGGGCGGCGACCAGCGCCACCAGCACGAGCGCGGCGACCACCATCACCACCAGGGCGATGAGCGCGATGACCTGCGCGGCAGTGGCCAGGGCTGGCGGCTGGTAGGCGCCGGGTTCGGCGGCGCTGGCCGCGCGCACCGAGCGCGCGCCCAGGATCAGGGCGATCACCGCGAGCGGCCCGGCGACCACCGGCAGCCACCACAGCATCGCGCTGAGCACAGCGCAGGCGAGGCTGGCTACGGCTCCGGGCGGGTGCGGCTTCATGGCGGGATGCTCGGCGCACTCGCGGCGGGCGCAACCGCTGAACGGCGCACCGCCGGCGAGAGCGCGTGCATCCCGGCACCCCGGCCTAGGATGGCGGCGGCATGGACTTCTACGGCCTGACTTCGCCGGCGGCGCGCAGCTGGGCGGCGGCCCTCGGCCTGCCGGCCTACCGCGGCGACCAGCTGCTCGCCGGGCTCTACCGCCCGGGGGTGGTGCGCTTCGCCGACATCCCCGGCCTGCCGCGCACGCTCGGCGAGCGCCTCGATGCCGGCTTCGCCCTGCAGCCGGCAGCCGAGCACCGCCGTCAGGAGAGCTTTGACGGCACGGTGAAGTCGCTGCTGCGCCTGCACGACGGCAAACTGGTGGAGTGCGTCTCGATCCCGACCAGCGACCGCCACACGGTGTGCGTCTCAAGCCAGGTCGGCTGCGCCGTCGGCTGCACCTTCTGCGCCTCCGGGCAGGCGGGGGTGGAGCGCGACCTCAGCGCCGGCGAGATCGTCTACCAGGTGTGGTTCCACCACCAGCGGCGGGCGGTGACCAACGTGGTGTTCATGGGCTCGGGCGAGCCGATGTTCAACTACGACAATGTGCTCCAGGCGATCAGTGTGCTCGGCGATCCCGCCGCTCTCGGGCTCGGGCGCCGGCGCTTCACCATCTCGACCTCGGGGGTGCCGGCGCGCATCCGCCAGCTCGCGCTCGACGAGCCGCAGATCACCCTCGCCTTCAGCCTGCATGCCGCCGACGACGAGACGCGCAGCCGCATCGTGCCGCTCAACCGGCGCTGGCCGCTCAATGAGCTGCTCGCGGCGATGGACGACTACAGCCGTGCGGTCAACCGCCGCATGACCTTCGAGTACGTGCTGCTCGCCGGCGACAACATGAGCGAGGACCACGCCCGCCGCCTGGCCGAGATCGCGCGCCGCTACGGCGCGCACATCAACCTGATGCCCTTCAATCCGGTCGCCGGCAGCGCGCATACGCGCCCATCGGACGAGCAGATCGCAGACTTCGCCGCCCGCGTCGCGGCGCTCGGCGGCCACTGCACATTGCGCGGACAGCGCGGCGCCGACATCGATGCCGCCTGCGGCCAGCTCAGGCGCCGCGAAATCGCCGGTGCGGTGGCGGAGGAGTCGCCGGCGCCGCCGCCCGCGACTCCCAGCGGCTGAGACCGCACAGCGGCTGAACCCAGCACCGCAGGCGAGCCGCGCGCTACTGGGGATACTTGCCCAGCAGCTCCTTGGCCTGATTGACGTAGTCGTCGATGCCGAACCTGGACACCACCTGCTCGAGACGCGCACGCGCATCGGCGAGCGCCTGCTTGGCGAGCGGCTCGGGGATGCCCGGGGCCTTGAAATCGGTGTAGCGGCTTCCGGCATAGGCCTTGGCCTGGTCCCACGACTGCTTCGCCGAGTTCTTGACGAATTCGCGCAGCGAATCGAAATTGCCCTGCTCGAACTTGCCCTTGTAGTCGTCGAGCTTGAGCAGCGCTTCGTTGAACTGCTCCTGTTTGACCAGCACCTCGACCTCGCTGTGCGCCTTCTTCTCCTGGTCGGAGGTGATCGCCGCCAGGCGGCGCGCATTCTCCTGCTCGACCAGCGGCTGCTGGTTCTTCATGTCCTGGACGATGTCCTTGTAGGCGCCGAGGTATTCGTTGGGGGTGCCGGCGTCGGGCTCGACCGGGTTGGCCAGGAACAGCGGGATGCGCTTCTCGAGCAGGGCGAGCGCGACCTTGTCGAGGTCGGCGAGATGGCCGAGGGCGTCGCTGAGGGATTTGCGGTTCTGGTCGACCTTGAAGTCGCGCTCGACCTTGTCGATGGTCTCCTCGGTGGCCTGGATCTTCTTCTTCAGCTCGACCGCCTTCTGCCCCAGGACCATGTTCGCGAGGTTGGGGTCCTTGGGATCGAGCGGCTCCTTGGCGAGGCCCAGTTCGGGAATCTGGAGCCCGGTGATGGCGTCGTGGTAGGCCGTGCGCGCGCGCGGGACCTGGCGGTTGTAGATCGCCTGCTCGACCAGCTTGAGCTGCCCTTCGCTCGCGCTGAGCGCGGCATAGGCCTTCTTCTCAAGCGGATTCTCGCGCAGCAGGAACTGCCAGGCGGCGGCGGCGCCGCCGAACACCAGGATGATGATGACGAACAGCCACAGCCCGTTGCGCACCGCCTGCTTGCGCGCGGCGACCTCCGCCGGGGTGAGGATGCGCGCGCTCTTCTTGTAGCCCGGGGTGTTGGTCGCGCTCGCCGCCTGCAAGCGGCGCGACGACTGGCGCACCTGATTGCGCCGGCTGCTGCCGCTCGACTCCTCGGCGCCAGCGTTCTCGCCGCCGGCGTCAGCGTCAGCGTCAGCGTCAGCGTCGTCCTGCGCGTCGGACTCGCCGGGGTCGATCGCGGGCACCTGGTTTGGCTCAAGTGCTGCATCGGCCTGGGGTTCCGCCCTGCGGCCTGATGGACGCCCCGAGACTGCCTTGCTGCGGCGGGAAGTGGCCATGCGCTGACTCCTGGTATCGGGTGGGCACTCTATGAGCAGTGCTGCCGGCAACAACCGCTGCCGCGGTCGTCGCGAGACACTGTGTGTTGACCTTGTCCCGCCCCCCCTGCGCGGGGCGGGGGCGGGCGCGGACCGGGGCGGCTCAGTGCTCGGACACCACCCGGTTGTGCTCATCGAGCGCCAGCACGCGCGGGTGGTGGCCGGCCAGCTCGGCCTCGCTGTAGAGGGCGAAGGCGGCGACGATGACGCGGTCGCCCTTGCAGGCGTGGCGCGCGGCGGCGCCGTTGACGATGATCTCACGCTGGCCGCGCGCCCCGGCGATGAGGTAGGTCTCGAGGCGGTAGCCGTTGTTGATGTTCAGCACCTGGACCTTCTGGTGCACCAGCATGCCGGTGCGCTCGATGAGGTCGATGTCGACGGTCAGGCTGCCGGGGTAGTCGAGCAGGCAGTCGGTGACCACCGCCCGGTGGAGCTTGCCTTGGAGCATTTCGCGGAGCATCGCTGTTCCTGCAGGTGGTCCGGCCATGCTAGGGGCGACGGCGGTGACACCAGCGCCAGTCCCCGCGCACACTCGGCCAACCCGCCGCCGGCGCCCTCAGGAAGGGTCGGGGCGGACGCGCTCGACCACTTCCAGGCCGTGCCCGGAAAGCGCCGAGAGCGGGCGCTCGCTCGAGGTGATCAGGCGCATGCGCCGCACCCCGAGGTGGTGGAGGATCTGCGCGCCGATGCCATAGTCGCGCGGATCCATGCTCGCCCCGCCCGCCGGGCGTGGGCGCAGCACGCGCCCGCCGAGCTGGGCGAGCTGGGCGGGCAGCGCTCGCGCATCGGGATCGTGGATGGTCAGGAGCACGCCGGCGCCGCCGGCGGCGATCTGGCGCAAGGCGCCGAGCGGGCTGGGCAGGCCGGGCGCGCCGCCGCTCGCGTCGGCGAGGAGCGACTGTTTGCGCACCCGCACCAGCAGCGGATCACGCCGCTCGCCGCCCGGACGCAGGCCCTCGCCGATGGCGAGCGCGAGATGGTGCTCGCCGGTCAGCACGTTGGCGTAGGCATAGGCGCGGAAGAGGCCGGCCGCGGTCTCGAGCGCACCTTCGGCGACCAGTTCGACCAGGGTTTCGCGCGCCTCGCGGTAGGCGATGACGTCGGCGATCGAGGCGAGCAGCAGGCCATGGCGCTGCGAGAACTCGGTGAGGTCGCCCAGGCGCGCCATGGTGCCGTCTTCCTTCATGATCTCGCACAGCACCCCGGCCGGGCGCAACCCGGCGAGGCGGGCGAGATCGACCGTCGCCTCGCTGTGCCCGGCGCGCACCAGCACCCCGCCATCGCGCGCGCGCAGCGGGAAGACGTGGCCCGGGACCACTAGGTCCTCGGGCCGGCTGTCTTCCCTGATCGCCACTTGGATGGTGCGCGCGCGGTCGGCGGCGCTGATCCCGGTGGTGACCCCCTCGCGCGCCTCGAGCGAGAGGGTGAAGGCGGTGCCCATGCGCGAGCGGTGGTCGCGGCCCATCAGCGGCAGGCCGAGGCGGTCGAGCAGCGTTCCCTCCATGGCCAGGCAGATCAGCCCGCAGCCGCGGGTGGCCATGAAGGCGATCGACTTGGCGTCGGCGAAGTCGCCGGCGATCACCAGGTCGCCCTCGTTCTCGCGGCTCTCGTCGTCGACCAGGATGATCATCTCGCCGCGCTTGAGCGCCTCGATCACCGATGGGATGCTGGCGAAGGTCATGCGCCGGCGACCCTAGCGCCTGGCGGCGCGCGCGGAAGGCCCCGCGCCGCATCGGCGCGGCGCTAGCGCCGCGGGCGCTCGGCCAGGCGCAGGTAGGCCTTGAGCGCGCTACGGTTGTGCGCCAGGGTCAGGCGCTCGAGACGTTCGCCGTCTCGGCGCTTGAGCGCGTCGACCATGGCGTGGTGCTCGCGGCTGGCGTGCTCGAGGTCGGGCGGTGCGCAGTCGCGGTAGAACCAGCGCCGCATGCGCTCCCATTCGCCGAACACGCGGCTGGTCATCTCCTGCACCCGCGGCATCTCGGCGATGGCGCAGATCGCGGCGTGGAAGGCGAAGTTGCGCTCGGCCCAGCGCGCATAGTCGTGCCCGACCTCGTCCATCGCCCTGATCTGGCCCTCGAGGATGGCGACGTGCTCATGGCTGGCGTGCGGCAGCGCCAGGCGCCAGGCCGCGACCTCAAGCGCCTCCATCAGGGTGAAGACTTCGGTGATGGCGTCTTTGCTGATCGGCGCCACCAGCGCGCCGAGGTGGGGGCGCATCTCGACCAGGCGCTCGGCCTGGAGCAGGTGGAGCGCCTCGCGCACCGGGATGGCGCTGACCTGGTGGTCCGCGGCGATATCCTCGATCACCAGGCGGCAGCCCGGCGCCAGCTGGCCGTCCATGATGCGCTCGCGCAGGGAGCGGTAGACCAGCGCCTGCTTGGTCAGAAAGCCCGGCGCCGCGGTGGGCACGCTGGTGCTGCTGGTGCTGCTGCTGCTGGCCATGGTCCTCCCCCGGGCTGGCCGCGCCGGCGCGCCGGCGGGTCCATCCTGGGCCTTGTCATATATTATATATTATATATGACAAGGACGAACCGCCCCCTGCAACCGCTTCCCGCTGGAGCCTTCATGGCCGTCCGTCCGATCGGCATCATCCTGAACGGCGTCACCGGACGCATGGGCACCAACCAGCATCTCGTGCGCTCGATCCTGGCGATCATTCAGCAGGGCGGGATCCGCGTCAGCGACGAGCTCACGCTGATGCCGGTGCCCATCCTCACCGGGCGCAACCTGGCCAAGCTGCGCGCGCTCAGCGAGCGGCACTCCAGCCAGGCGAGCGGCCAGCTGCGCTACACCACCGACCTCGCGGCGGCGCTCAAGGACCCCGCCAATCAGATCTTCTTCGACTCCTCCGGCACGCTCCAGCGCAGCGAATTCGTCGTCGCCGCCGCCGCCGCCGGCAAGGCTGTCTACTGCGAGAAGCCGAC
>JAYVMM010000050.1:0-6449 GCA_043758975.1 Planctomycetota bacterium
AGCGCACCATCGGCGGCTTCGCCGCCGGTGAACTGGTGATGGAGCTCGGCACCGGCATGCCCAGCCGGCTCGCCGAGCTGACCCAGGCCATGCCGCTCACCCTGATGGCCGCCACCTCGGTCACCGCCGGGCCCCAGATCGGGGCCGGCAACGGCGCCGGCGGCGGGGGACGGCGCGGCGGGGGTGCCTTCGGGTCAGCCCGGATCAACCCCGGAAACGGCGTGATCCGGGTCAAATTCCTGGCCATCGAAGGCCACTGAGCCGGAATCCGCCCAAGCGCCGGTCGGGCTCCAGCCGACCACCAAGACCCCCACCCCACGACCACGATCTGGCGGACCGCGGATGCGCCCGGAGCGCCTCTCGCAGGCCCAGGTCCGGCTTGCTGCGGCTTGCAATTTAAACGTTTCAGCGTGAACTGGGTATCACCCTCGATCATGCTGTTTTCATCACAGCTAAACCGATTTAGCAGATTGCCACCTGGCCGCCCAGCGCGGGCCCGCTGGGCGGTTCTGCTGGCGCTCGCCGCCGCGCTGCCTGCCGCCGACCCCGGCGCCGCCGCCGTGCCCCCTCCTGGCGCCCCGCTCGCGAACTACGGCACCGAGTTCAAGCCGCTGCTCACCACTCTCTGCTACCCCTGCCACGATGCGCGCAAGCACAAGGCCGGCGTCGACCTCTCGTCCTACCACGACGAGAGCGCGGTGCTCCAGGACGCCGTGACCTGGCGCAAGGTCGCCAACCAGATCGACAGCCGCGACATGCCGCCGGAGGACGCCACCGTCCAGCCCAGCGACGCCCAGCGTCAGCTGCTGGTGGGCTGGATCCGCACCAGCGAGGCGCGCGCCTTGATCGGCCAGCCGCGCGACCCCGGCTCCTCGCCGCCGCGGCGGCTGAACCGCGCCGAGTACAGCCAGACCATGCAGGATCTGCTCGGCGCCGGCAGCGACCTCGCCGAGGTCATCGGCCTGCCCGACGACGGCCTGCGCGGCTTCGCCACCTTCTCCGGCAGCCTCGGCATGCCGCCCCTGCTGTTCGAGAAGTACTATGCCGCCGCCGAACTCGCGCTCAGCCGCCTGGTCGAGCCACCTGCCGGCGCCGCGCCCCTCGCGCGCGCGAGCTGGGATGCGGTGTTCTGCGCAGCACCCGGCACCAGCCCGGCCACCCGTCACGAAGCCGCGCGCACCATTTTGCAGACCATGGCGCGCCGCGCCTACCGCCGCCCGGTGCAGCCCGAGGAGCTGGCGCGCCTGCTGCGCCTCTACGACACTGCCGTCCAGACGCGTGACTTCGTGCCGGCGGTCAAGCTCGCGCTCAAGGCCATGCTGGTATCGCCGAACTTCCTCTACCGCCTCGAGCAGGAGCGCGCCAAGCCCGGAAGTAGCGACGCCTATTCAATCGACAGCTACGAACTGGCGGTGCGCCTGAGCTACCTGCTGTGGTCGACCATGCCCGATGCCGAGCTGTGCACGCTCAGCGACCAGGGCCGCCTGGGCGATCCTGCGGTGCTCAATGCCCAGGTCCGCCGCCTGCTCGCCGACCGCCGCAGCCATGCCTTCACCGTCGGCTTCTTCGCCAGCTGGCTGCAGATCGACCACCTGGAGAAGGCGCGCCCGAGCCAAATGTACTTCCCCGCCCTCACCCCCGAGCTGCGCAGCGCGATGTACGACGAGAGCGCGCTGTTCATCGACCAATTGCGCGAGCGCGACGGTCGTCTGCTCGACCTGCTCGACTGCGACTACGCCTACGTCAACGCCGACCTCGCACGCCTCTACGGCTTGCCCGAGGTCTCAGGCAACCAGCTGCGGCGGGTCAGCTTGCCTCCGCACAGCCACCGCGGCGGCCTGCTCGGCATGGCCAGCGTGCTGACCATGACTTCGCACACCTTCCGCACCAGCCCGACGCTGCGCGGCAAGTGGATCCTCGAGGTCCTGCTCGGCACCCCGCCGCCGCCGCCGCCCGCCAACGTCAATCAGCAGATCGACGCCCCGGGGGCCACCGGCGAGGCCGCCCACAGCTTCCGCGACCAGCTCGCCCAACACGTCAAGGATCCCAGCTGCGCCGCCTGCCACCGCAAGATGGACCCGCTCGGCTTCGCGCTCGACAACTTCGACGGCATCGGCGCCTGGCGCGAGGGCACGCGCGAGCGCCCGCTCGACACCTCCGGCAAGCTACCCGGCGGCGAGTCCTTCACCGGCGCCACTGAGCTCAAGCAGGTGCTGTGGAACCGCCGCGCGCGCTTCGTGCGCACCCTGGTCGAGCAGTGCTTCATCTACGCCCTCGGGCGCGAGCTGGTGCCGGCGGACGAGACCTCGGTGCAGCAGACCATCGAGCGCCTGGAGGCCGGCTCCTATCGCTTCAGCGACCTCGTCCTGAGCGTGGTCACCAGCTACCCCTTCCTCAACCGCCGCAACCATGAGGCCCCTGCGCGCGCGCTCGCGACCGGGGCGGGCGCGGGGACGGAGCGCAAATGACCAAGGAAACCACCATGCCCGCCGTCCGCCCGCTCTCGCGTCGGCACTTCCTGCGCGCCGCCGGCGCCGCCATCGCGCTGCCCGCCTTCGCCTCGCTCGGCGCGCGCGCCTTCGCCGGCGATGCGCCCGGGCACGGCGCCGACGGCAACCCGCCGCTGCGCCAGCTGATCATCACCGTCTCCGGCGGCACCGTGATCGAGTCGTGGAAGCCCAAGGCGCCCGGTCCGCTCGCCAAGCTGCCGTCGATCCTGCGTCCGCTGGAGGCGCACAAGGCCGACCTGCTGCTGCTCTCCGGATTGTCGCACAACGGGCGCCAGGAGGGCGGCGGCAATGCCCACACCCACTGCGCCGGCATGCACCTCACCGGCACCGAGGTCTTCCACTGGGACGGCAAGGTCGCCAAGGCCTCGATCTCGGTCGACCAGGCGGCGGCCAAAGCGGTCGCCGGCGACACCATCCTGCCCTCGCTCGAGCTCGGCGAGCCCAACGGCGAGCAGACCTTCTCGTGGACTGAGAGCAGCGCCATCGTGCCCTACGAGCGCAACCCGCGTCAGGCCTTCGACCGCCTGTTCAAGGGCCGCCGCCCGACCATCCCGAGCTGGAAGCGCAGCGGCAAGGCGCCCGCCGGCAAGCCCGCTGCCGCCCTCACGCCGCCGCAAAGCGACGACCGCATGGTCATCGACCTGGTGCTCGAGGACGCCAAGGCGGTGCGCGCCCGCCTCGGGCACGCCGATCAAGCCCGGCTCGACGAGTTCCTCGACAGCGTGCACGCGCTCGAGGGGCGCATCGTGCGCCTCGACCAGCGCGCCGCCGCCGAGGCCGCCGACGCCCGCCCGGCGCTCGCACCCAGCGGCCCGGCCCATCCCGGCGGCCTGGTGCTGCCCGAGGACGCCCAGGGCTGGAACCAGCGCTGGAGCGGTGACGACCCCGAGCAGCGCGCCGAGTACTTCCGCCTGATGACCACCCTCGCGCTGCTCGCCCTGCAGACCGACACCACGCGGGTGGCGACGCTCTCCTTCGGCAACGACGGCGAGCTGTGGGACGGGGTGGTGACGGTGACCAACGAGTTCCACCACCACACCCTCGAGCATCAGGCCAACGCCGAGCCGATCGAGAAGGCCGACCCGCTTTCGCGCGAGGCCTGCCGGCAGATCCACGAGTGGTACTCGGTGCTGTTCGCCGAGGTCCTCGCGCGCATGAAGGCGATCGACGAGGCCGGCAGCAGCCTGCTCGACAACACCATGCTGCTCTACACCAGCTACATGGCCAACGGCGGGCACGGCACCAAGGACTACCCGGTGCTGCTCGCCGGACGGGCCAAGGGCACGCTCAAGCCGGGCCGCCACGTCGCCTACGCCAAGGACACCCCGGTGGCCAACCTCTACCTGTCCATGCTCGACCGCATGGGCGCGAACATCCAGAAGTTCGGTGAGAGCAACGGCCGCCTCGCCGACCTCGTCTGACCCCCGATAGCGCGCGAGCAACGGAGCAGCCATGCCAGGTGACAAGAAGAGCGATGACGAGGCCAAGCCGCAATTCGGGCAGTTCCTCGCGGTCGGGCGCATGGGCCTGCGCCTGACCAGCCCCGACGGCCAGTCGTGGTCGGCGCCGCAGCTCGCCACCGCCCCCCACACCCTCAACAGCATCGCTGCCGGCAACGGCTGCGCGGTCGCGGTGGGCATGGCCGGGACCGGCAGCAACGTCTTCTACCGCAGCGTGGATCTGCAGAAGTGGGACGTGCAGACCAAGCCCAGCGACTACGTCTTCATGATGCGCCATGTCGCCTTCGGCGGCGGAACGTACATGGCCCTGCTCTCGGGCGGGGTCAATGGCGAGGACGCCGGGGTGGCCCAGCTCTCGAGCGACGGCCAGCAGTGGGGGGAGCGCCTCAAGCGCGCCAAGCGCTCGCTCAACCGGGTGCGCTGGGCGGGCGGGCACTGGTATGGCATCGGCTCGCACGGACTGAAGGCGGTCTCCAGCGACGGCAAGGATTGGCAGGACGCCCCCGAGCAGAGCGCGGGCGACACCCTCATCGACCTCGCCTGCGGCAAGGGCGTGGTGGTCGGAGTCGGACTCAACGGCCTGCGCCTGAGCAGCCCCGACGGTCTGCGCTGGGGCAACCGCCAGCTCGGCGAGGAAGGCGAGCACATCCACGCCGTGGTCTTCACCGGTAAGGAGTTCGTCGGCGTCGGCTTGGGCGCGACCTATGTCTCTCCCGACGGCCAAAGCTGGACGCGCAAGGCCAACAAGGACGCCCCGGTGTGCTGCGCCTACGCCCGCGGCCTCTTCGTCGGCGCCGCCTACAAGGGCCGCATCCTGGTCTCCAAGGACGCCATCAGCTGGAAGCAGGTGCTCAAGTGCGACCAGCACATCCAGGCGATCAACTTCGTGTGAATCGAATCCCCCAGGGAAGCCGCCCATGACCCGCGCCTTGTCCGCCCGCACCGCCCTTTGCCTCGCCCTCTCCGCCCTGGCGGCGCTCGCCGCTGCCGCCGCCCCGCCTACCGCCCCGCCCGTGGAGGCGCCCACCAAGCCGGTGCCCGGCGAAGGCGTGTTTGTTGCGGTCGGCTACGGCGGCTTCCGCGGCTGGTCGCTCGACGGCATGGAATGGAGCGCGGAGCGCTGGTCGGACAAGAACGCTGACGATCCCAACATCATCTTCTCGCTCACCTACCGCGCCGGCATCTTCCTGTGCGCCGGCGGCGGCGTCGGCAAGGGCTTCATCCTGCGCTCGGTCGATGGGCGCCACTGGGACGAGGTCGCACACACGCGCTGGCGCATCGCCTCGGTGGTCACCCTGCCCGACCGCTTCCTCTCGGTCTACGATGACCATTTCCAGGCCTCGCCTGACGGGCTGACCTGGCAGGCGCTGGCCGAGGCGCACGCAGTGGCTGGCGACGGCAAGGGCTCGGGCTACTTCCGACGCGCCGCGGTGGGCAACGGCGCCGCGGTGTTCGCCGGCGATTATGCCCTGCCCGACGGCAAACCGCGCATCGGCTGGCTGGGCGGGACCAAGAACGGCGAGACCGCGATGGCGGTCACCACCATCGGCGCCGACTGCTGCGGCCTGGCCTTCGGCGGCGGGCGCTTCCTCGCCTGCAGCGCTGGCGGCGAGATGCTCTCCTCAAGCGACGGCCTGCGCTTCACCCCGCTGCCGCCGAGCAACGACCGCCACGAGGACGATTGCCTGCGCTTCCACGACGGGGTGTTCTCCCTGCGCGGCAAGACCGGGGTGCGCACCTCGCCGGACGGCATGGCGTGGACGCCGCTGCTAAACCCGCCGCGCCTGGCGCACGCACAAGCGCCCAACCGGGTGGCGATCGATTGCAGCTGGGGCGGCATCGTGGTCGCGCACGACGGCACCACCTTCACCAAGGCGCACGTTCCAGTCGACGCCACCGGGGTATGCGCGGTGGCCTGGGGCATCCCCCTGGCCAACCTGCCGCCGGCGGCCAAGGCCAAGAAGCCCTAGCCCGCGGCTGCGCGGGCAGCCAGACGCTCAGCCGGCCGTCGACGGTGGCTGGCTCTGCGCCTGCTCCTGCGCCAGGCGCTGCTGGGCCTCGGCGCTGATGGTGGCGCGGTCAGCGCCTGCAGGCGGCGAAGCGGGCGGGCGGGCGGACGGCCTGCTGGGCGCTGCGCACGGCGGCGCGGTTGGCGACGGCGGTGGCGGCGGCCGCCGCCGGGGAGGTTACCGTGGTGGCGGCGGTGGAGGCGTGCGAGTGGCTCATGGGTAGCCCTCTGGCCGCTAGAATAAGCATCGGCAGCGCACCAGACCAGGCGAAATGCCGGGCGGGCGCGCAAGGTCGCGCCAGTCGCGCCAGTCGCGCCCACCCCGCCTGCCGCCGCGCGGCTAACCGGACCATGACACGCAGGTCTGGGGAACCGCGGGTTGACCGCCCGCCCCCGCCGGCCCAGCATGTCCGGCTAGGGAGTGCGCCCATGCGCCTGCTGCTGGTGGAGGACCACGAACTGCTGCGCGAA
>JAYVMM010000051.1:0-4869 GCA_043758975.1 Planctomycetota bacterium
CCGGCGGCGGCGAGCAGGCGCTGCAGCAGCAGGGCATGGTCTTTGCAGTCGCCAAGCCGCCGTTCGAGGATGGTCGCCGCCGGCTGCGGGATGCGCCCGCGGTTCCCGAAGGTCACCGCATGGTAGGCGATCCTCGACTGGACCAGGTCGGCGAGCGCCGCGATGCGGGCGTCGCGCCCGACCACCCCTTTGCAGGTGGTCTCGGCCAGCGCGCTCACCGCCGGCTGGTCAGCGAGGAAGGGCTTGAGCTCGGCGAGGTACTTCCGCCCCAGCTCGGCCCATGATCCGCCGCGGGGACCGAGCCAGATCACCGGCTGGTCGCGGCGGGTGTCCGGGGTGTAGGGCTCCCAGTGCCGCCCCGGCAGGGCGGTGGCCTCGACCCGCAGCACATCGCCATCGCGCTCGAGGCGGAGGCCGCCGCCGGCGAGGGCGGCGATGCGATCTGCTGGCGCGCGCAGGCTCATGCAGCTGCGCATGGTCGGCATTTGCCCGCCGATATCGACGGTGACAAACGGCATACCGGCGGTCGCGCCGCCCTGACGCCTGGTGGTCAGGCAATCGATCGTGCAGCCGGGGCGCAGGCCGGCCACCGGGATGCTCACCGTCTTCTTGGTCGAGGCGATGTCGCTCTTGCTGTCGTCCAGCACGTACCAGTCCTCGATGCGGCCCTCCGAGAGCACCGCGCCGGCCTGGTCGCGGACGATGACGGCGTTGATCGCGAAATCTTCGCCGTCGGGGTCGAAGCCGTAGCGCAGGGTGCTGAAGGTCTCGCAGGCGGCGCGGTCGGGGATGCTGATCACCGCGCGGTCGCTGCGCAGGAAGCCCGACTTCGGGCTCCAGCTCAGAGCGGCGGCGCGCAGGGCGTAGGCGCCGCCGGGCGGCGCCGCCTGGGTCGCGGGGGCGAGCTCACTGATGCCGGCGACCGGCGCGATCGGCTTGGCGATGCGGCTGGTGTCGCCCTTGCCGAGCTTCTGGTTGATGGCGTTGAGGTAGTCGCGCGCCGGCTGCGCGGCGGGATCGAGGTCGAGCTCGGTCTTGAAGTCGGTGGTTGCCTCATGGAAGCGGTCGGTGCGGAAATCGCAGATCCCGGCGAGGTGCCAGAGCGCTGCCGCGCGCGCGTGCTCCTTGAGCACCTCGGCGAGGAATTCGCGGGCCGCCGCCGGTTGGTCCTGCTCGAGCAGGTTGTCGGCGAGGGCCTCCGCCAGGCTGAGGTCGCTAGGCGCGGCGGCGACATCGGCGCGCAGGTCGCGCTCGGCCTGCTCGGCCTTGCCGTCCCGGCTGAGGATGCGCGCATGCAGGCGGCGCCCGACCGAGGTGCGTGCTGGGACCGGGTTGGCGGCGAATGCCGCCTCGACCTGGTCGCTGGCCACGCGGTGCAACGCCTCGATGTAGGCGGCGAAGTCCTCGTCGCCCTTCCAGCCGGCGGCGAACAGGGTGCGGTAGGCGGCGATCGCCTCGGCGTCGCGCTTGAGCTGGACCAGGAACCATGGCTTGAACGAGCTGATGCCGAGATCGTCGACCGTCGGCTCGATCGCCTTGTGGTAGTAGTCGAGGGCCTCCTGCCAGGTCTCCAGCTGGCAGTAGCAGTTCAGCACCGCCTGCAGGCGATCGACCGGCGGGTGCGTTCCGCGCGCGGCGTCGACCAGCCAGGGCAGCGCTTCGAGGTGGCGCTTGTTGTCGGTGAAATAGTGCCCGACCGCGGCGGCAAAGGCGGCGTCGACCGCGCCGTCGGGGGCGGGCGCAGGGGCACCGGCCGCCGCGGCGGGGGTGAACGTGACGCGGGCGATGAGGGCGTCGCCGACCTCGTCGGAGACGTGATCCGTCGCCAGCCCGTTGACCACGATCGCCACCGCATGGCTGCCGGCCCGGATGAGCCAGGCGCGGCAGGCGTACTGGTCCGCGCCCTCGCCGAGCGGATAGCGCAGCAGGATGGTCTGCCCCAGGGTGGTTGCCGCGGTGTGCTGCTCGGTGACGGTCGTGGGCGCGACATTGAGCAGGCCGAGCAGCCCGTGCACCAGGGCGTGGTCGCTGAGCGTGCCTGTCCCGGTGTTGGCGGTGACCATGTACATGTGCGCCTTGCGCGCGCTGAGATGGCCGCGCAGTTCGATGTAGTCATTGCCGTTCTTGGGTTTGGCGCTGGATTCCCAGCCCATCCCGCTGAAGTCGACCTGGAGGTTCATGTGCGGCGAGTGCACCACCGCCAGGGGCGCCTCGCCGTCCACCCACCCAGGAACCGTGCGCTGCGTATCGAGCACGGTGAAGCGATCGAGCAGGCCGTCGGCGGTGGACTCCAGATCCGCCAGGCTGGTGGTCTTCGCACCGCACCAGGCGACCACCTGGTAGAGGTAGCCATGGTGGTCGATGAAGGTATCATCGAAGCGCAGGGGCACGCCGTTGATGGTGGCCTCCAGGCGCACCCGGCGCGCCGGCAGGCCGCAGACGGTGATCGCGTGGTCGCTCACCACCTTGAGCTGGGGATCCTGCTGCTTCTTCTGCTCCATGATGACATCGTGCAGCCAGTTCTTCTCATGCGCCTCGGCGGCCTTCTCGGGGATGACGCCGAACACCATGTCCGCCTTCTGGTTGAACCAGAGATGGTCGCAATCGGAGCTGAAATCCTTGGCTTTGCGCTCCACCCAATGGTCTGCCGAGGGCACCACCATGCTGTAGTTCAACTCGTTGTTGGTGACGGTCGGCTGGTCGGCGAACTGGAGGCTGCGCTGCTGGCGCAGGGCCTCGGCCCAGTCCGCGCCGCTGCAGCGCCCGCCGCGTGTGGTGAGCCGCTGCGCCGCCAGCCACAGCGGGCGGGCGGCATGCTGCCCGCCGGTGTGGATGCGGCCATCGCGGGTCAGCCACAGGATTTTACCGCCCAGATAGAGCGGATCGCTCACCAGCACCGGCTGGTCGCCGGTCGCCGCGCTCGCCGGTGCGAGGTACAGCGCCCAGGGCCGGGTGCCGAGGTGGGGCGCCGGATAGGGCGGTGCGAGCAGGCCATCCGGCAGCCGCTCGGGCCAGCCCGCGCTCTCGGCGTGCTGCTGGAAGGGCTGCAGGCTGGCCTTGGTCGTCTCCTGCTGCTTGGCTTCCACCACGCTCACCACGTAGGCGCTGGGCGCCACCAGGGCGGTGATCGGGAACAGCGCGGCGGCGAGCGCGGTGTGGCCGGTGAAGGTGGCGCCCTGGCTGTCGATGCGCAGCGCGGCGTCCACGCGCAGGGCGCGGGTGGCGAGCACCAGGCAGAAGTCACGGGCGATGGTCAGGCCGGCCTTGCTCTCCTCTGGGGTGCTGGGCAGGGCGAGGGCGAGGAACTGGCCGGCCATGGCGGCGACCGGCGGCACATCGACGACGGTGATGCTGGACGAGCCGAGACCCTCCTGCAGCACGACCGGGAGGCTGGCGGCAGGCGCGGCGGCGGCCAGCTCGTCGGCCATTGTCATGTCGGTGCTCAGGGCCCAGCGCGCTCCGCGGCGCAGCCACAGCATGGCCGGCCAGGGTCCTGGCATGGGGATCTGCGCTGTCGCGCTGCGGGCCTCGGTCGCTGGCAGCTTGAGCAGCTTGGCCACCCGTTCGACCAGCGCATCCATCGCCGGGGTCGCCGGCACGCTGAGCGCGAGGTTGGGGAAGGGCACCGCCGTGCTGGCGCAGGCGACCACCGTCCCGTCGAGCGCGCGCGCGACCTCCTCGAGCGGGCCCAGCTCGGCCGCCGGGCCGGCGGCGTAGTGGCGGCAGGCGTCGGCGACCTCGGGGATGGTGCGCAGGCGCGCGAGCAGCTGCGCCAGCCGCGCGCCATCGAAGTTGACCACCATCACCAGCAGCGGCTTCTCCGGCAGGCCGCCGAGGTCCGCCGTAGTGATGGTGCCCAGCGGGGGCTGGAAGCCGGGCAGCTCCAGGCGGTCGGCGATGCCGGTCGCATCGAGGCTGGCGCCATAGTGGAGGCGGGTGAGGCCGAGGGCGGAGAGCACCTCAAGCGAACTGTATTCGTCGCCATGGCGGATGAGCTGCAGGAAGTCCGCGGTGCAATCGAGGTCAAACGCGGGCGCGCGTGCTGCGCCAACGCCCGCCGCGATTGAGGGCGCATTGCCGTAGATGCCATCGAGATGGGTGAGATCCCATGTCCAGACCCAGGGCCCGACCTTCGCAGTGTGGACCTTGGTGGAGGTCTGAGGCATCTCCGAGCCGGTGATGGCGGTCAGCGCATCGACGAGCGCGTGCGGCAGGTCGAACGACAGTCGCCACGCCCCATTGCCTTCCAAGGTCGAGCAGCCATCGCAGCGCATGGCATGCAGGTCGGCGAGCAGGCGCCAGAAACCGCCGCCAGGTGCCAGCCGCTCGGTCGCCTCGCCGACGCGCTTGCGCACCCCGGCCAAGCCGTTGTGGCCCCACAGCGCCGGGAACGGGCTCGCCGCCCAGTGGCTGCGCAGCGTCTCGGCATCGCCCACCACGGCGCTGACATCGGGCGGCGACGAAGAGGCCACGGCCGGCGCGCGCTCGCCACTCTCCGCCGCCGTCATCGTCACCGCCGCGCCGGCAGTGATCACAGAAAGCATTGCGCAGCGTAGCAGGGCGTGCACCCAGATATGTGGTACTGCGGAAAGGGGGAGCATGGCGGCGATCCTACAGGCGGCAGGTCGTTTTCTAGGGGCCTTCGCACGCTCATAGCGCCAGCGTTGGACGAACCGTGCCATCTCCTGCGGCGACCGCCGCCGGTCCTTTGTCGGGGTGTCCGCGCCGCCGCTGCCATACGCCCGGCGCAGGCCTGCTGCTCATGGCGCGCAAGAGAGAGTCCGCTAGCACTAAGACATGTCCTCACCGCCCAACCCAGCTGGCGACCGGGCAAGTGCCGCGCCGGGGGTGGACAGCGGTACCACCGCC
>JAYVMM010000052.1:0-2268 GCA_043758975.1 Planctomycetota bacterium
CTGGGCTGATCGCAGGCGCGCTCGAGGTGCTCCACCACCACGCGCGCGAGCTCGGCGGCGAGGGCGGCGTCATCGATGCCGACGGCATGCTGGGCGCGCGCGATGGCATTGGCGATGCGCGCCTGGTCGAAGGGCACCTCCTGCCCGTCGCGCTTGATCACCGCGTTGGGCTTCATTTGCTCTGATGCCCTTCGCTGATGACGCGGCGCAGCTCGACCATGAACTCGTCGAGGTCTTTGAACTGGCGGTAGACCGAGGCGAAGCGCACGTAGGCGACCTGGTCGAGCTTGTGCAGCTCCTCCATCACCTGCTGGCCGATCGCCACCGAGCTCACCTCGCGCACGCCGTCGCTGAGCAGCTTGTGGTAGATGCGGTTGGCCGCGCCCTCGAGATCCTCGGACGGCACCGGCCGTTTCTCGCAGGCGATGATCATGCCATGGAGCACCTTGCGGCGGTCGAAGCTCTGGATGCGCCCGTCCTTCTTGACTACCCGCAGCGCCTCCTCGCCCTCCACCCGCTCATAGGTGGTGAAGCGCTTGGCGCAGATATTGCAGGCGCGCCGGCGGCGGATGGCGGTGCCGTCGTCGGTGGCGCGCGAGTCGATGACTTTGTCATCGTCCTGGTTGCAGAATGGGCAGCGCAACAGCCTCTCCTGGATTCTCCCCGACGGGGAGGGGCAGTGTAGACTGGAGTTGGTGAGCGCAAGCTCGCGACCACTGCTGGACCCGGCGGCTGTGTCGCCACCATGCCGCCATGCGCTCGGCACTGGCGATCATCGCAGCACTCCTGCTCCTCGGCACCCTGGTGCCGTGGCTGATGCACCCGCTCGCCCATGCGCAGGGCCCGGTGGTGGTGCTCGGCCTGCCGCGCACCATCGACCCCGCCCAGGCCTCGCGCCTGGACGAATTCCGGTTAGTCACCGCCCTCTTCGAGCCCTTGGTGCGCCTCGACCCCGTCACCCTGCAGCCGCAGCCGGCGCTGGCGCGGTCGTGGGAGGTCTCCGGCGACCGCCTGACCTGGACCTTCCACCTCGACCCGCGCGCGCGCTGGAGCGACGGCACGCCGCTGCTCGCCGAGGACATGCGCCGCGGCCTGCTCCGGCACCTCATCCTGCAGTCTCCCAACGCCTTCTACCTCGATGGCATCATCACCGGGGCGCAGAGCGCGGAAGGCGATCGGGCCAAGCGCCGGGAGCTGCTCGAGCGCTGCGGCATCCGCTGCCCCGACGACTTCACCCTGGTGCTCGAGCTCGTCCACCCGGTGCCCTATCTGATCGCCATCCTCTCGTTAGCGGTCTTCGTCCCTGCCACCCCAGCGCAGGCGGTGGATGGCGACCTGCGCAGCCAGGCGGCGGCCTGGAACGATCCCGTAACCGTGGTCGGCAACGGGCCCCTGGTGTGCACCGGCTTCCTCCCCCGCCACCACTACGACTTCGCGCCCAATCCGCAGTACCAGGGCGCCCATCCTGCGCGCGGCGGGCTGCGCGCGCTCCTGGTCGAGGACCCCGCCACCGCCCTGCGCCTTTACCTCTCGGCCCAGGCCGACGCCATCCTGGCGCTGCCGGCGGATGCGGTCGGCGACCTCAGGCGCGCCGGCCAGCCCGGCCTGGGCCAGGCGACCTCGCTCAGCACCGCCTTCCTGCGCGTGCGCCTGGTGCCCCGCCGCCAGGCCGACCTGGCTGGCGTCACCGCGGCGCTGCGCCACCCGCGTCTGCGCCGCGCCCTGGCGCGCTCGATCGACCGCGCTGGGCTGTGCGACGGTCTGCTCCAGGGCGATGCGGTGCCCGCCACCACCTTCGTCCCGAGCGAGATGGCGCGCTTCCTGCCCTACCGCCCGCCGCTCGCGCTGCTCGTAAGCGACGAACGCGCCGCCGACGACGACATCAAAGCGGCCCGCCAGGACCTCGGTAGCATCCCCGCCCTCGAAATGATCGTGCCGGCGCAGCCCGCCGAGCGCCTGAGCGCCGCCGAGCTGGTCGTCGACGGCTGGCGCCGCCACCTCGGCCTCGAGGTGACCCTCACGGTGATGCCCGGGGTCGAGCTGCGCTCGCGCGAACGCGGCCAGCAGTACGACCTCGATTTCGCGGTCTGGCTCGGCGACTTCCTCGACCCCACCACCTTCCTCGACTGCTTCCGCGCCGGCGGCGGCGCCAACCGCACCGGCTACGCCGATGCCGCCTACGACGGCCTGCTCGACCGCGCCGCGCTGGCGGATGGCGACGCGCGCTGGGCGCTGCTCGCACAGGCCGAGAGCCGGCTGCTCGGCGAG
>JAYVMM010000053.1:0-1776 GCA_043758975.1 Planctomycetota bacterium
GCAGCGGCGCTGCCGCCGGCGGGGGCGTCCCGGGCGGGGTGGCGGCGGGCGTCCCGGCGCTGGCGTGCGCGCCGTGGCCGGAGCGGACGAGCATGAGCGCCAGCCCCATCAGCAGCACCCCGCCACCGCCGATGAGGTACCAGCGCAGCGCAGAAGTCGCCGCGTGCGGCCCAGACACGCTGCGCGCAGGGCGAGCGTGCGCGCTCGAGCGCCGCGGCGCTTCGTGGGCAGCGGTGGCCAGCCCAGAGGATGAGGGCGCCGGTTGGTGGTCGCGTGCGCGCACACCCGACGCACCTGAGGTGCCCGAGGTGCCCGCCGCGGACGCGGGCGCATGCACCTCGGCGACCTCCGCCTCGGCGAGCGGGCGGGAGCGCGAGAAGGCGTCGAGCACGAGGTCGAGCCGCAGCTGGCGCAGGAAGGCGGCGGCGCGCCCGTCATCGCCGAGCAGGCGCTTGGCGAGGGCGGCGCGCGCACGCGCATCCGCCGCGTCCGCAAGGACGGCCTCGACCAGGAGGGGGAATTCCTGGTCGCTGGGGTCGAGCAGCATCATCCCGCCGGGCTGCCAGTCGACCGCGCGGCGCGCCATGCCGAGCGCGGAAGCGACTTCGTTCTCCTCGCGCCCCTGGGCGGTGGCGATCTGCGCCAGCGCGAGGCCCTCGGCATAGCGCTTGGCGAGCAGGCCGTTGGCCGCTGGCGGCACCATGCGGATGCGATCGCGCAGCAGACGCAGCACCTCCGGCGCCTCGGCGGAGGTTTTCGGCAGTGCGCCGCTGCCGTCCTGGGCGATGAGCTGGGCGAGGGCGTCGTGCGCGCCGCTCGCCTGCTGAAGGGCGGCGGCGAGGTGCTGGCGCAGCAGGCCGAGCGCATGCTCGAGCACGCGCGCAGCGAGCGCGCTGCCGCTGCCGGTCTCGCCGTGGCCGATGAGCATGCCGCCAGCTGCGCGCGCCTGGCCGAGCTCAGCGAGTGCCATGCGCGCCAACGGCCAGCATTCGCCCACGATTCTATCGACCATGCGCCCATCGCAGGCATAGAGTGCAGCGAAGGCGCGCAGTTCCTTCTTCAGCAGGGTGGCGAATTCGACCTTGGCGACCGCATCGCCGGTCTTCGCCCGCTGCCAAAGCGCTTCGCTGTCATCCATGAGCATCGCCCGCGCTCCCGCCGGCGGCCGCTCCGCCACCTACGTGAATGGTACCTCCGTAATTACAGCCCGGCAATCGCCATAAGGCTATGCGCCAGCCACTCCTGCACGCACCCGTGAGAGGCGGGTCGAGTCGGGCCGGGGTCATGGCCCGGGTCCTGGAACCTTGTGGCTCAGGGCCGAGCGCCGCGGGCGCCCCGGGCGCCCCCGCGGCGCTCCGTGCTGGGCGCATGCCCGGCCCAGCGGCGGTAGGCGGCGGAGAAGGTGAAAGGATCGGCGTATCCCACCAGCTCCGCCACCACGCGCAACGGATAGGCGGTGGCGCGCAGCACCTCGCGCGCGTGGCCGAGGCGCAGGCGCAGGAGCTCCCGGTGCGCGCCATGGCCGCAGCGGCGCCGGCACTCGCGCTGCAGGGTCGAGGGCGAGCAGCCGAGGCGGCGCGCCATCGCGCGCAGCGGCCAGCGCTCGTGCAGGCTGCCACCGATCTCGCGCCACAGCGCGGCGAAGGCGTCGCCCCCCTCCACGGCGCTGCTGCCGGCAAGTTCAGACATCCTGATCCGTGCTCTGGGCTGCTTCTGCCCAATCGAGCTGAATCAGCGATCGGCACGCGGCTAAAGTAGCTGATCGCAGAGCTTTAG
>JAYVMM010000054.1:0-2812 GCA_043758975.1 Planctomycetota bacterium
CCAACGATCGAGGTCGCGGAGGCCTTCCGCCAGGCCCCGGACGGAGTGTGGGAGTTCAATCGCTGGCTGTCCGAGACCCTGTACAAGGCCGCAGCCTCCCCTGGGCGCGCCGAGCACGCCATCACCTACCACCTGCACCGCCTCGGCACCACCGTCTGGACCTGCGAGATCGTGGTGGCCCGGCGGCTGAAATCCGGTGGCCTGGGGGTGCACAAACGCATCAGGAGCGTCGACGATGCGGATCCGCGCCGGTTTCCCGGTGCTACCGCCGAGGATGTCCGCTTGGTGCAGTGGCTGACGGGGCTGATGCGCTCTGCCGGCTATCACGCCACCTACCCGGTACTCAGCGCCGGATCCGGGGTCAATGGCACAGCCATGGCCACCCTGCTGGCGACCGGGCGCTGCTTCGTCGAGGATTTCCAGCATCCGCTCGCAGCGGGTCCGGAGCTGGCGCTGGAGCCGGTGTGGATGCAGGCGCCCGAGGACCCGCAGCCGCCCGCTGGGCACCGCGGAGAGGGCCGGGGTCGGCGCGGGGAGGGCAAATGGCACCTGGCGCTGCGCCGCAACGACGGCTCGGCGGTCGACCTGCTGCCGCTCGACCCGCCGTGGTACATCGCCGACGGCAGGGCGGGTCCGGTGGCGTCAGCGCTGCCCGGCCACCAGCTGCTCACCCTCCTGCGCATGCCCCCGGTCCCCACCGCCATCCTGCCCGCCGCCGTGGCAAGGCTCGGCGTGCACATTCCCGGGCTGCCCGCCGTGCCGGGCGGCAGCCTGGTCGGCAGCACGCCGATTGCGCCCAGCGGCCATCTCGTGCGCTGGTCCCCGACCGTGGGCGTGACCGGGTTGGGCGCTGAGCGCCGGCGCGTCGCGGTTGAACTGCTGCTCTTTGCCGTGCGCTACGGCGAGGTGCTGTTTGATCCGCGCGCCATTGGCCCAGTGCCCGGCGCCGCCGGCGAGGCCATCCTGCGCGATCCCGCTCGCGAGGAGGCCCTGGCGGGGCAGCTGCGCCATTTCGGCCTCTCACCGGTGCAGGAGGTCGCGGCGCAGCGGGGGGTGCAGCTCGACTGGTCCTCGCTGCCGGCATCGAAGGCGCGGCTGCAGGCCTGGGTGCATGCCCCCAGCGCTGCCGCCGCCCGTGCGGGCCTGCCGGTGCTGGTGCCGCCGGTCATCCTCGGCGCCCTGGCGGCGACCGGCTGGTCGATCAGCGGGGGCGCGCAGCCACCGCCCTCGCTGACCGCCTCCACCCTGGAAGCGCGCTTCCAGGAGGTCGAGGACGTCAGCGCCGGCGACTGGTTCCAACTCGACCTCGGGGTGCGCTTCGGCGACGAACGCGTCGATCTCACGCCCGTGGTGTCGGATCTGCTCGCCGATCCCCTCGCCGTCGCCCGCCTGCCCCAGGTCGCGCTCGACGGCATCAGCTGGGTGTGCCTCGCCCTGCCGGACGCCCGCGTGGTGCGCGTGCCGCTCGCCATGCTCACCAGCCTGGTCGAGCACCTCACTGCGCTCTTCGACGCCCCACCCGGCGAGGGCGGCTGGCGCACCGACCCCTGGCAGGCGCTGGCGCTCGAAGGGGTGGCGGGCTTGGAGACCGTCAGCGGTCCGCGCCTGAAGGATCTCGCCCAGCGCCTCGCCGGCCTGGCCTCGCCGCTCGACGCCGAGGTGCCGCCCGGCCTGGTGGCCGAGCTGCGTCCCTACCAGAAGCGCGGCCTCGCCTGGCTGCAGCGCCTGCGCGCGGGCGGCACCGGCGGGCTCTTGGCCGATGACATGGGCCTGGGCAAGACCGTGCAGGCCATCGCCCATCTCTGCGCCGAAGCTGCCGGCGGGCGGCTGACCGAGCCGGCGCTGGTGATCGGCCCGGCCAGCATGGTTGGCACCTGGCGGCGCGAGCTGACGCGCTTCGCCCCCCAGCTGCGCCTGCTGGTCCTGCACGGCAGCACGCGGGCGAAGTCCGCGGCGGAGATCTTGCGCGACCACCCGCAGGTGGTGATCACCACCTACGCCACCCTGCTGCGCGACAGCGCCCTGGCCGAGGCCATCCGTTGGTCGATCGTCATCGCCGACGAGGCGCAGGCGATCGCCAACCCCACGGTCAAGAGCGGCCAGCTGGTGCGCCGGCTTAAGGCGGAGCAGCGGCTGGCCCTGACCGGCACCCCGATGTCCAACCACCTCGGCGAGCTGCACACCCTGATGGCCTGGCTGGTGCCCGGGCTGCTCGGCAGCGCGGCGCGCTTCGAGCGCGCCTTCCGCAAGCCGATCGAGAAGGATGGCGACCGCGTGCGCGCCGGCATCCTGCAGCGGCGCATCGCGCCGTTCCTGCTCCGGCGCACCAAGGAGGTGGTCGCCCCCGAGCTGCCGCCGCGCACCGAATCGGTGGTCACGGTCGAGCTCGACGGCGGCCAGCGCGCGCTCTACGAGAGCGTGCGCATGGCGATGGACGAGCGCATCCGCGCGGTGGTCGCGGCCAAGGGCCTGGCACGCTCGCATTTGGAGGTGCTCGAAGCGCTGACCAAGCTGCGCCTGTGCTGCTGCGATCCGCGCCTGGTCAAGGTGGGGTCGAAAAAGGGGCCCGGCGAGCTCGGCTCGGCCAAAGGCGACTGGCTGCGCGACAGCCTGCCTGAGCTGATCGAGGAGGGCCGCCGCATCCTGCTGTTCAGCCAGTTCACCAGCTGGCTCGACCTGATCGAGGAGGACGTCCTGCGCCCGTCCGGCATCTCCTGGCTGCGCCTGGACGGTTCGACGGTCGACCGCGATACCCCGGTGCAGCGCTTCCAGGCCGGCGCGGCGCCGGTGTTCCTGCTCTCGCTGAAGGCCG
>JAYVMM010000055.1:0-5156 GCA_043758975.1 Planctomycetota bacterium
CACCACCCGTCCGTCGCACGGATGCATGCGCGGGCCATAGGTGTTGAAGATGCGCACCACCTTGATCTCGACCTGGTGCTGGCGGTGGTAGTCGAAGAACAGGGTTTCGGCGCAGCGCTTGCCCTCGTCGTAGCAGCTGCGGATGCCGATGGGGTTGACGTTGCCCCAGTAGCTCTCGCGTTGCGGATGCTCGGTGGGATCGCCGTAGACCTCGCTGGTCGAAGCTTGGAGGATGCGCGCCTTGGTGCGCTTGGCCAGGCCGAGCATGTTGATCGCCCCGTGCACGCTGGTCTTGGTGGTCTGCACCGGATCGAACTGGTAGTGGATCGGCGAGGCCGGACAGGCGAGGTTGTAGATCTGGTCGATCTCGACATAGAGCGGGAAGCAGACGTCGTGCCGGATGATCTCGAACTGGGGGTGGCCGAGGAGATGCACGATGTTGTCGCGCGAGCCGGTGTAGAAGTTGTCGAGGCAGAGCACCGAGCAGCCGTCCTTGAGCAGGCGCTCGCAGAGATGCGAGCCAATGAAACCGGCGCCGCCGGAGACGAGGACACGTTTGCGCAGGGGATTCTTCATGGCGATCCAGGGGCAGGGTGGGGAAGTTGGGACGGCGGCGCGCGCCGGGCGGACAGTCTGGCGCTGGAGTCCAGGAGGGAAGCCCGATCAGGGCTTGGAATGCTCAGGATTCGCGCTGTCCTGCTTGCGCCAGAAGACCTCGACCGGTTCGAAGTTGATCTCTTTGAGCGTTGCATGGTGGCGCAGCAGTTCGAGGCCGACCAGCTTTGGGCTGATCGTCACCCGCAGGCTCAAGAGCTGCATGCTGGCGAGCGGCGTGAGATCGCAGGCTTGGCAGTCGTAGGCGAAGAGGTGGCGCAAGGTGGAGATCTTCTTCAAGGGCGTGAGGTCGGGGATCTCGGTGCCATCGATGTCAAGGAGTTCGAGCGGCAGGTCGGTGAGCAGGGCGAGGGAGTGGAACTTGGTGCAGCTGTCGAGGTAGAGCGCCCTGGTCGGCATGCCCTTGAGCAGGGAGAGGTCTGAGAATTCCACGCATTGGCCCAGGATAAGGGACTCCAACCTCATGCCCTTGATCACCGAGAAATCGCCGATGCGGGAGCAGCCGAGGAGGTCAAGGTGGCGGAGGTGCATGCCGGTGAGGGGGCTGATGTCCGAGATCTTGCCGCAGCGCTCGAGGGAGAGATCCTCGAGCGGCATGCCGGCGAGCGGGCCGAGGTCGGCGAGGTTGGCGAAATCCAGGAGATGGAGCAGCTTGAGCGGCAGCCCCTTCAGCGGGCCGAGGTCGGTAAACGAGGCCTTGGGGCCCTTGGCGATGAAGGTGAGGCCTTTCGCGCGATCGAGCACCAGGTCGCGACCGAACCCCGGCCAGTCGCGATCGAGCTTCTCCTGGAGTATCGGCAGCTGCGTATCGAGGCTGTTCGCCACCAGCGATGCGAGGTAGTAGGCACCCTGGCCGGCGAGCTGGGCGGAGATCTCGATGTCGAGGACGGGATTTGCGCGCGCGGGGTCGGCTTTGGCGACCAGCGCGAGCAGCCGCTTGGCTGGGACGTCCCCCGGGTGGAGCGCCAGCAGCAGCTCGAGCTTGTCCTTGGCGGTGCGGTAGTCGCGCTGCGCCAGCGCGAGCTGCGCGTGCAGCAGTTTGGCCTCGCCGAGCTTGTCGTCGAAGGTCTCGGCGAGGGCGACGAAATTGGCGGCCTCGCCGAGGTTCTTGCCATCGACTGCCGCACGCGCCTGGAACACCAGCGCTGCCGCCGCCTGTTCCTGGGCCTTGAGCTTGGCGTTCTGCTCGGCCATGTACCTCAGGTACTCGGAGCGCGCCTTGGCCTCCTCGCGCTCGGCATGGCGACGTTCATCGAGATTGATGCAGAAGGCGGCGGTGCCGATGACCAGGATGAGCACGCCGGCGATGGCGATGGCGAAGCTGGCGGCGCGGTTGCGGCGCAACAGCTTGCTGACGGTCTCCCAGGTCGAGTCCGCCTTGGCCGAAACCGCGCGGCCTTCGAGGTAGAGCTCGAGGTCGGCGCGGAAATCCTCACTCGACTGGTAGCGCAAGCCGGGTTCCGCCTGCAGCGCCTTGAGCGCGATTGCCGACAGCTCGGCGGGGATGGCGCGCGACGGGGTGCGGCGCTCCGGCGGCTCGATCCTGCCGGCGATGACCTGGGCGATGATCGCCTGCGCGGTGCTGCCGCGCACCGGCGGAGTGAGAGTGAGGATCTCATAGAGCAGCGCGCCGAGGGCGTAGACGTCGCTGAGATGGGTGATGGTCTTGGTTTCGCCGCGCGCCTGCTCGGGCGACATGTAGGACGGAGTGCCGACCACGGTGCCATAGCGGGTATTCATGTTGTTGATGCGCTGGCTGGTGACGCGCTCCTCTTCCGCCGCCGGAGGCGGATTGACCGCCGTGGTCTGGCTGTCCCGGCGGCGCATGCGCCGGGTAGTCGGAATCTGGACTTGGCCGATGACCTTGGCCAGCCCCCAATCCATCACCAGGACCTCGCCGAAGCGTCCGGTCATGATGTTCGCCGGCTTGATGTCGCGGTGCACCACCCCGCGGTAATGCGCGAAGGCGACCGCATTGGCGACATCGACGAGCATGGCGAGCAGCTTGGCGAGGGTGAATTCGCGCAGCGACTTCACGTCGCCGGAGCGCAGCAGCTTGAAGATGTCGGCGAGGCTGCGGCCATGCACCAGTTTCATGGTGAAAAACAAATGACCGCGGCGGTCGGCGCCGAGCTCATGCACCGGGACGATGCCCGGATGCTCGAGCTGGCCGGTGATCTGCGCCTCCTCGATGAAGCGCATGCGGTGGGTGCTCTTGCCGGTCTCGAGCATCACTTTCATCGCCACCGGGCGGTGCATGTCCTGGTCGTAGACCTTGAGGATGGCCCCCATGCCGCCGCGTCCGATCTCGCCCGAGACCTGGTAGCGGTCCTGGGGGGTGAAGATGCCGATCTTGTTCTCATCGGGCACCGGCGTGGTCACCCATTCGCTGGTGTCGAAGCGCAGCGAAACCCCGTTGCGCATGGCGGTCCCGTCGCCCAGTTCGCTGCCCGGCTCCGGGGGCGCAGGCGGTCCGCCTTCCATCGCCGCGGCGATCGCCAGGGGCCTGGGTGGGGTCGGCTCCCCGCTCCAGGCTTGGCGCTGGCCAGGTGGGGGCGGTGGCGCGGATTTCGGCGGCTTGTCAGTCATGGGTAGGCCGATAGATGACGACCATGCCTGTGGGCGGCGGGTCTGCAACCATCTTTACCGGTGAGAGTTCGCTGCCGGCGGGGTTCATGGCTGGCGGTTTATGAAGCCGCGGAACGGGGTCATGACGATGATCCAGAGGTCGAGCCAGATCGACCAATTGCGGATGTAGTAGAGATCGTAGTAGAGCCGGCGGCGCATGTCGTTGACGGTGCGGGTCTCGCCCCGCGAGCCGTTGACCTGGGCCAACCCGGTGATGCCCGGCTTGACGTAGTGCCGGCGCATAAGCTCGGCGATGGTCTTGGCGAACTGCTCGTTATGGCGGATGGCATGCGGGCGCGGACCGACGATCGACATGTCGCCGAGGATGACGTTGAAGAACTGAGGCAGTTCGTCGAGGCTGGTGCGGCGCAGGAAGTGGCCGAGGCGAGTGATGCGCGGATCGTCGGCCGAGGCCTGGCGGAAGTCCTCGGGGCGCAGATCGCCGTACTTGCGCAGGGCGTCGGTCTGCGGCTGGGGCTCGGCGGGGATGCCCCGGCGGATGGCGCCCGACGGCGGATCGGCGGCGACGCTGCCGACGGGATAGCTGCCCGACGGCGGGTCCATCGGCGTGGGCCTGGCACCGCGCTGGTCCGCGGTGGGCTGCTCGGCGAGGGTGGCGATGCTGCTCGGGTAGGTCCCCGACGGCGGATCCGCCGGCCCCGCCTTGCCGTCGCGCTGGCCGACCGCCGGCGTCGTCGCTGCGAGCGACGGTGAAAGCGAGATGCCGTCGCGGGCGAGATCGAGTTCCTCCTCGATGCTGTGCTCGGTGTTGCCGGTGCGCGTCTGCTTTCGGCGCACCTCGCGGGTCTCGGATTTCCCACCCCGCAAGAGGGCGTCGATGCGCATCGAGCGGTGGCGCCGGGTGGTCGGCACCTCCTCCGGGGCGGACGCCTTGGCGGTCGTGAGCGCCGAGGCAGCCGCCGGCGCGGCGACCGGGGTAGGTTCGGGCTCGCCTGCCGACATCAGGGCGAACTGGCCGAAGGCAGGCGTGGGGTCCGAAGCCAGCGCGGCGGCGGCGTGGCCGTCCTGCTGGCGGCTCGGCCCCGCAGGGGCACTGGCGGCGTCGCTGCGCTGGTGCACCGCCAGGCGTGCCTCGCGCAGCTGCTCCTCGGGGGTGGTGAGCTTGAGCTCGAGCGCCGGGTGCTCGAGCTGCTCGGCGGCGGCGACCGGTGCCGGGCCGGCGGTATTGTGGAACATGGTGCGGAACTTGATCACCTTGATCCGCCGTCCGCCCAGGCCATGGCGATCTTGGATGAAGAACACCGGTCCCGGGCTCGACAGTCTGACCGCCAGCGAGATCGCCAGCAGCAGGGGGCTGATGATCACCAGGATGAGCGCGGCGAGAACCTTGTCCTCCACCCATTTTATCGCCAGCGCCTGCTCGGTGAGCGGGCTCGAGGAGAGGTTGATCACCGGCTGGCCGAGATAGTCGGCGACGCGCAGGCTGAAGACCGGGAACTGCGACATGTCCGGCACGTACTGCACCGTCACCGGATGGCCGAGCAGGCGGCGCATGATCGCCAGCACCAGGCGCTGGTCGTCGAAATTGCCGCAGATCATCACCCGCTGGATGCCGAGCTGGTGCACGGTCTCCTCGATGCGGTCGAGGCTGGTGATGGTCAGGACCTGGTTGAAGGCGGGATTCCAGGCGTCGTCGCTGGAGATGCCGACCACGCGCAGCCCGAGCCCCGGATTGGCGTTGAGAGGGCGGGCGAAGGTCTGGCACAGGCGGACCGGACCGGCGAGCAGGGTCGCCTCGTGGCCGACACCGTGGCGATGGCGGTGGATGAGGTCGCTGAACAGCAGCAGGCGCAGCACCACCAGCCCGGCGGTGACCATGCTCACCCAGTCGACCATCACCATGCGCGGGTAGTAGTCGCCGATCTTGAGCAGGTAGGCGGAGATGAAGAACA
>JAYVMM010000056.1:0-7038 GCA_043758975.1 Planctomycetota bacterium
CCCCCGAGAGCACCACCAGGGCGACGCTCACCGGCATCCCGACGAGCAGTGCGAAGGCCAGCTTGGCGCTCACCACCCGCTCCCGCGGCCAAGGCGCAAGTATCAGTACCCACAGTCGCTTGCCTTCCAGGCTGAGGAGCGGGTAGATGAAACGGTCGGTGAAGGTGGCGAGCGCCATCGCCACCGCGGTGAGATTGAGCAGGGACACCACCGGCCGCCACCGGGCATCGAAGTTGAAGGCCTTGCCGACTCGCGGCAGGAGCAGCAGGTAGAAGGCGATGATGGCGAAGAAGAGGGCGAATTGCAGGAGCTGCGCCGGATCGCGCAGGAACAGGCGAAAGTCCTTGGCTACCAGCACGGCGAGATCCGGCGGCAACCCGGGCAGCAGCCGCCAGGGGCGGCTGCGCACCGCGCGCGGGGACTCGGGACGACCGGTGAGGGCATCGAGGTCGAGGCGCAGGCGCCTGCCGGCGAGCCATTCCCCGGCGACCAGCAGGGCGCCGGCGGTGGTGGCGAGCAGGAGCACGAAATAGCCCCACTCCCGCCAGCGCCCGGCGAGGGCGCCGCTGAGCGCCTGCTGCGCCCACCACGCCGGCAGGTAGGGATTCTCGGCGAAGCGCAGGTTGCCGATCACCGAGTTGATCACGCTCGCCGGCTCGCCACCGTGCTCGATGCCGCCGAGCGCCAGCACCGCGAGCAGCACCACCCCGGCGAGCGCCAGCGCGACGATGCCGGTGAGGCCGCGGCGCAGGGCCGGGATCAGGCGCGCCAGGAGCAGCGCCGCGAGCGCCCCGGCGCCGGCGCAGCAGAGCACGAACGCCACCATGGCGGCGCCGCCGCCGGCGCTGCGGGCGAGCAGCGCGGCGGCAGACCAGGGCCGCTGTTCAGCAAGGGCGCTGATCCGGCCATCGATGACCAGCGCGGCGAGCAGCGGCAGCGTGAGCACCAGCACCGCCCAGCTCGACCACAGCCCGCCTTCGACGCTGGCGCCCCAGTAGAGCTCGCGCTCGCTCAGCGGCAGCTGGGCATGGAAGGCGGCGGCGCGGGAGCGGAAGAGCGCGCCCCACACCAGCACCAGGTCGGAGATGGTGATGAGGAAGAACAGCGAGAAGAAGAACAGCGCGAGCAGGCTCTCCACCAGCACGCCCTTGAAGCTCGCGAACTCGGCCTGCCCGAGGTAGGCGAGCACGGCGATGAACAGGCCACAAAGCAGCAGCCAGACCAGGAGCAGGACCGCCAGCGCCGTGAGCCCGCGCAGCGGCTGCCGGAGCACGAGGTGGCGGAGGGCGCTGCGCCCGCTGCGCCACATCCGCCACCAGCTTGCTGCCATGGCCGGCATCGCGCGCCCCCGCCCGACCATGCTCGCCGCCCAGACCGGGCTGTCAAACCGCGGACGCGACGCGCGCGCGTTCAGCGCGCGCGCAGGATGTCGGAGAGCAGGTCCGGGCCGGCGCCGCGCACCAGGCGCGGGTGCAACGGACCACTGGCGCAGGTGGCCTTGACCACGGTCGCGGCCTTGTCCTTACCGACGGTGAAGAGCAGCTGGCCTTGCCCGTCCTCATGCGCGCTACGCAGGGCCAGCTCGAGGTTCTTGGCGGTGAATTCGCCGTCGTTGACCTTGGTCACCTCGTTGCCATCGAACAGCCCGGCGCGCGCCGCCGGCGAATCCGGCACCACGTCGCTGACCCTGCCGTCATGGAACCAGCAGCCCAGGCTCTGGCGCGCGTCGAGCATGGCGTCCTCCTCGACCACATCGCCGGTCGCGCTGCGCTGGTATTCCAGCTGCCAGCCGGAGGCGGCAAGGGAGGCGGGGTCGAGTTGCGGGCGGAGCGCCATGATGCGCGCCTCGATCAGCGTCCGCCAGTCGTGGGGGCAGACCGCTTGCAGCCCAGCCACCACGTCGTCGAGGGTGTAGCGGCGCACCGCCCCCGGCTCGACCGCGGCGCCGAGGAAGGCGCGCACGAAATCGTCGAGGCTGCGCTTGCCCTGGGTCTCGCTCCGGATGAGAAGATCGGCCTCGAGCCAGAACAGCATGCCCTCGATGTAGTAGTCCTGGTCGCGCCTGAGCTCGTGATAGTGCCGGCTCCACTCGCGCAGCAGGTAGCTGGCGCGCGCAGTGTCCTCGACGCTGCGCCAGGCGCGCCCGCGCTGGTGCGCGAGGTCGTGCAGGTAGAAGGCGAGCTGGTGGCGGAATTCCCCCTCGCTTGCCAGCCCGGCGCGCACCCCCAGCACCTCGCCGAGGTACTGGGTCAGGCCCTCGTAGACCCACAGCAGGCCGAGGCGCTGGGGCGCCTGGAAGTCATCGGTCGCCATCGGCGCCGGGCGCACGTGCTTGCCGCACCAGGAATGGACGTATTCGTGCACCGCCATGTTGCGGTCGTCGTAGGAGGCCTTGTCGAAGGAGGCGATGGCCTCGTCGCCGATGCCGCACAGGCTGCAATTGGCGTGCTCCAGACCGATGCCGTCGAGACCCTCGCCGCTGATGAACAGCCAGCGGTAGCTGCGGTAGTGGGCGCGCCCGAACAGCGCGAGCGCCTGCTTGCAGGTGGCACCGAGCTTCACCGTCCACTGCGCGTCGAGCACGGTGGTGGCGGACATCGAGGCCAGCGACACCACCGCCGGCGGGCCGCCGGCGGTGTCGACCGCCTGTTCGACGAGATGGGCGCCGGCGAGCAGCGGCTGGTCGATGAGGTCGCGCAGCGAGCAGCGGGCGAAGGTCCAGCGCTCCTTGTGGTGCTCGCGGGTTTCGAGCTGGCTGGCGATCTGCCAGCCCGGCGGGGTGAGCAGGCTGGCATCGACCGGGACCACCGCCGCCGCGCGGCCCTCCGGGTAGAGCAGGCAGCAGTTCCAGCACACCAGCGCCAGCGCTGCGCTGCCGACGATGTCCACCCCGGTGCTGTTGCTGTCGGCCTGGTTGGCGATGTAGGTGAGATCGATGCCCAGCTGGGTCGCGCCCTTGGGGTTGTGCACCACCAGGCGATAGGGATCGGCCTCGTCGCGGTCCCAGCGCAGCGACTCGCCGCCGGCGGTGAAACGCAGGCCGACCAGGTTGTCGATGCGCCCGGCGGGGGCATGGGCGCCGGGGATCCATTTGGGGAAGACCAGCGCAAGGTCGCCGGCGCCGGCGCTGAGCTCCTCGTGCGCGTGCAGCAAGCCGTGCGGCAGCTCGCGCGCGTCGACGCTCAAAGCCAGGCCGTTCAGCGCCAGCGCCTCGCGCACGGTGGCGGTGGTCGCTGCCTCGCCCTCGGCGCCGACGCCGGCGGCTTGCGCCGCCAGCAGCATGACGGGGATGAGCAGGTAGGCGGACGGGGCGGGGGGGGCGCGCATGCCCACTCATACCACATCCGGCCGCCGCGCCCAGCAGCCGCCGCCAGCCCCCTCCTCGGCCCGGTACCGGCGCCCGCCAAGCGCTTGCGCAGCAGCAGCCGCGCAACCGCCTCCCCGCGTGCGCCGCCGCCCGGCGCGGGTGGCGGCTACGGCAGCGACCGCAGGTATGGGTAATTATATTCCTTATATGGAATGCCTGCACGCGGGGGGGCACCACCATGGTACGCTGGGGGCAGCGGCATGGACCATTTCGGCGTCGTCCTCAAGCATTTGCTCGCGGTCCGCGGGCAGTCGGTCAGCGGCTGGGCGCGCCGCATGGGCATCGCCCAGGGCTTCGCCTCGAACATGCTGTCCGGTCGCCGCAGGCCGCCGCTGGAGGTGATCGAGGAGTGGGCGGATTTCTTCCGTCTGCACGGCCACGAGCGCGTGCGCTTCATCGATCTCGCGGTGATCGCGCACCTGCCTGCACCGGCGCAGCAGCGCTTCCTGCGCATCATCGAGCAGCAGGCGCTGCTGCAGGCCGAGATCGCGCGCTTGCGCGTGGGCGGCCTGCCCGCGGGCGCACGGCTGGCCCCCGCCCCCGCCCGCCGCCGACGGCCCTGAACGCGCGCCGACCGCGCGGCAATTCCCCAGCAGAAATGGTGCTGCCGAGCGCTTGGTCGCGGCTAGGGTGGCAGGTCCATGCGCCAGTTCGGCACGCTGCTCAAGTTCCACCTCGACGCCTCCGGGCGTTCGCTCAGCTCCTGGGCGCGCACCGCCGGCATCTCGCAGGGCTTCGCCTCCAACCTGCTGGCCGGGCGGCGCACGCCACCGCTCGCCCGGGTCGAGGCCTGGTGCACCAGCCTGGGCCTCACCGGCGAGGAGCGCCAGCACTTCTGCGATCAGGCGGCGATCGCGCACCTGCCCGCCGCCGCCCAGGCGCGCCTGATCCAGCTCCTCGATGACGCCGCCGACATGCTGGAGACCGTCCGCGAGCTGCGCGAAAGCCCGCGCGCGCGCGCCCTGGCGAGCCGGGGCGCCCAGGCCTAGCCTAGCGCCTGGCGCCCCCCGCTCCCGGCAGCCCGCAAGCCGGCAGGGATCGCCCAGCCCGCCATTGCCAGGCCGCGGCGGGCGCGCACGCTGGGCGGACAGTGCGCGCGCGCGGACGGCGGGCAGGCGCAAAGGCGGAGCGGAGGCATGCACTTCACCAAAATGCACGGCTGCGGCAACGACTACGTCTACCTCGATGGCTGGACGGCGCTGCTGCCTGCCGACTTGCCGGCGCTCGCCAGGCGGGTCAGCGACCGCCATACCGGCATCGGCAGCGACGGCCTGATCGTGGTCGGCCCCTCGACCAGCGCGCACGCGCGCATGCAAATGTTCAACGCCGACGGCTCGCAGGCGGAGATGTGCGGCAACGGCCTGCGTTGCGCCGCCAAGCTCGCCTTCGACCACGGCCATGTGCGCAGCGCGAGCATGCGCTTCGAGACCGGGGCGGGCATCCTCAGCGTCGAACTTGCCCTCAGCGGCGAGCTGTGCACCGGCGCGACGGTGATGATGGGCCGCCCGCGGCTGACGCCGGCGGAGGTCCCGGTGCTGCATCAAGGTCCCGGGCCGCTGCTCGAGCTCGCCCCGCTCATCAGTGGGCAGCCGCACCGGCTGCTCGCGGTGGGCATGGGCAACCCGCACGCGGTATGCTTCGTCGACGATGCCGAGCGCTTCCCGCTGCGCGAGGTCGGACCGCTGATCGAGCACCACCCCAGCTTCCCACGCCGCACCAACTTCGAAGTGGTCGCCCGTCTGGCCGACGAGCAGGGCCTGCCGGTGCTGCGCCAGCGCACCTGGGAGCGCGGCAGCGGCGAGACCCAGGCCTGCGGCACCGGCGCCTGCGCCACCGTGGTGGCGGCGATCCTCGACCGCCGCATCGCCGGGCGCGAAGCGGTGGTGCGGCTGGACGGTGGCGATCTGCGCGTCGCCTGGCCGGACGATGACGCCGACGTGCGCCTGAGCGGACCCGCGGTGACGGTGTGCGACGGCGAGCTGGCGCCCGGCTTCACCTGAGGCCGCCTGTGGGCCCGCCACCCCGACGCGCGCGCGCCGCGCCTTCCCCTGACCGGAGGTGCCCATGCTGCTACGCACTCTGATCGCGCTCGCCCTCCTCACGGCGACGGCGACCGCCGAGGAGGCGGTGGCGCCGCGCTCGGGCGAACCGTTCAGCGGCGCCCGCGGCTGGCTCAACACGGCCGCGCCGCTCGACCGTGATAGCCTCAAGGGCCAGGTGGTGCTGGTCGACTTCTGGACCTACTGCTGCATCAACTGCATGCACGTCATCCCCGACCTCAAATTCATCGAGGAGCACTACAAGGACCAGCCGGTGGTGGTGGTCGGGGTGCATTGCGGGAAGTTCGACCAGGAGAAGGACAGCGACAACATCCGCGCCGCGGTGCTGCGCTACGGCATCACCCATCCGGTCGCGGTGGATTCCGATTTCGCGATCTGGCGCCGCTTCCAGGTGCGCAGCTGGCCGACCCTGGCCGTGCTCGACAGCCACGGGCGGCTGATCGCCAAGGCCGCCGGCGAGGGCCATCGCGACGGGCTGATCAAGGTCATCGACAAGCTGCTCGCCGACGGCAAGGCTGATGGCTCGCTCGCCGCCTTGCCGCTGCGCTTCACCCCCGAGCGCGACCAGACCGCCGCCGCGGCGCCGCTCGCCTTTCCCGGCAAGGTGCTCGCCGACGCGCCAGGCCACCGCCTGTTCATCGCCGACTCCGGCCACCATCGCATCCTGGTCGCGGATCCCGCCGGCGCGGTGCGGCTGGTGGTCGGCAGCGGCCAACCCGGCCTCGCCGACGGCCCGGCGGCGGCAGCGCGCTTCGACGAGCCGCAGGGCATGGCGCTGAGCGAAGACGGCGCGACGCTCTACGTGTGCGACTGCCTGAACCACGCCCTGCGCGCGGTCGCCCTGGCGGACGGCAGCGTGCACACGCTGTGCGGCAATGGCGAGCAGGGCAGCGACCGCGCCTACCACGGACCTGGGGCCAAGGCCCAGCTCAACAGCCCGTGGGACGTCTGCCGCAGCGGCGGCGCGCTGTTCATCGCCATGGCGGGATGCCACCAGATCTGGCGCTATGAGCTCGCCACTGGCGAGGTCGCGGTCCATGCCGGTACCGGCAAGGAGGCCGCCACCGACGGCGGGCTGGGCGCCAGCGCCTTCGCCCAGCCGAGCGGTGTAATCGCCGACAGCAGCCGCCTGTACATCGCCGATTCCGAAGCGAGCAGCGTGCGCGCGGTGGACATCGGCGCCGATGGCCAGGTGGTGACCCTCGCCGGCAGCGCCGACCTCTTCGGCTTCGGAGCCACCGACGGCGTGGGCCGCGAGGCGCGCTTCCAGCACCCCCTCGGCATCGCCCTGGTGGGCAGTGGAAACGACGCCTACCTGGTGGTGGCGGACACCTACAACCACGCCTTGCGCAAGATCGATCCGCGCAGCGGCGCAGTGACCACGCTGGCGGGGAGCGGGCGGACGGATGCCGGTAGCGCAGCGCACATCGGCTTCTACGAACCGGGCGGGGTGAGCGCTGCCAATGATCACCTCTTCGTCGCTGACACCAACCACCACCGCATCGTCGTGCTCGACCTGCCGGGGTTGACCGCGCATGTGCTCAGCCTCACCCTGCCCGCGGCGCCCGCGGCGCCCGCAGCGGTGGGCCAGCCATGAGAACTCCCTAAGCG
>JAYVMM010000057.1:0-2396 GCA_043758975.1 Planctomycetota bacterium
GGGCAACGCGGCGAACTGATCGAGCTCGGCGAGCAGCGCCGATGGTGAGGGCAGGCGCGGCGCCCGCGGCACGCGCCGCGGCAGTTCGGCGAGGTCGCGTGCCAGGGTGCCGGCGCTCATCGCCTCTGGCAGTTCGCCCCACCGCAGGCCCAGACCAGTGGCGAACAGCAGGCCGGCGGCGAGGGCCAGGCTGCGCCATTCGCCCCAGTCGGAGGTGTGCGCCGCGTCGGCCTCCTGCGCGCGGAGCGCCAGGCCGCGCCGGGCGAGCTCGCGCAAGCGACCCTGCTGGTCGGCGGCGGCGGACTCGCCCGGCTGCTCGCGGGCGGCGGCCGCGAGTGCGCGCCAGCGCGAGGAGAAGCCGCTCATGCGCCCTCCCCATCGCGCCCTTCGAGCAACGGTGAGCGCATGACTTCGGGCTGGTCGTGGCGTTCCCCGGCGAGCCGCGCGGCGATGGTGCGCAGGCGCCGGCGGGCGCGGAAGGCGCGGACCTTGACCAGGGTGCGGCTCCAGCCGGTGGCTGCCGCCACCGCGCTGGTGCCCTGCCCTTCGAGGTCGAGCAGGGTCAGGACCAGGCGGTCGGCGGGATTGAGCAAAGCGAGCAGGGCGGCGACCAGCTCGCGCGCGGCGAGCGCATCCTCGACCGGCGCGGCGCGGTCTTCGACGAGGTGCTCGAGCCAGCTCGACGCCGCCGCCGACAGCGGGCGCGGGCGCGGGCGGCGGCTTTCGGCGCGCAGCGCATCGATGCAGACGTTCACCGCCAGGCGCGACAGCCAGTGCTCGAAGGGCACGCCGGGATGGACAGTGTAGCGGTCGAGGCGCGAGAACATGGCGAGGAACACCTCCTGGACCAGATCGTCGTCGGCGACGCCGACGGCGCGGTGCGCACGCACCAGCTTCAGCACCAGCGGATGGACGCGGGCGACCAGCGCGGTCGCCGCCTCCTGCTCGCCGGCCCTGACCCGGGTGAGGCACGCCGCCATGTCGAAGGGGGGATCCGCCATGTCAGCGAGCCTAGCGGGGGGTCATGCCCATGATAACGCCGGAGCGGGGCGCCCGGTTACAAGCGGTTGGCGCGGTCGCGCGCCGTCAGCGCGGGCTCGGCGAGCAGCTCCTTGAGCCCCTGCACCCCGCGCTCCCCCTGGCCGCCGAGCAGCGCCGCACGCGCCACGTCCTTGATCGTCACCGGCTTGGTGAAGAAGTCGTGGCAGCCGAGGCGCATCGAGCGCACGGCGTCGTCAAAAGTGCCGTAGCCGGTCATTTGCAGGAAGGGCACGCCGAGTTCCTCGGCGAGGGCGAGGGCGAGGCCGTTGCCATCGGAAAGCTTGAGGTCGCTGATCAACGCCTCGGGCTGCCGCTTGGCGGTGAGCGCGCGCGCTTCGCTCAGGCAGCTCGCGGTTCCGATGCGGTGGCCGTACGGCCCGAGCCCGCGTGCCAGGGCAGGACGGATGCTGCCTTCGTCCTCGACCACCCGCAGGCGCATACCCGATGCTAGCCATGCGCGCACGATGCCAGCCGCGCTACGGGTTGACTTTCACGGGTTGACTTTCAAACATTTGTTTGAAATATGCGTTTGAACATGGCCGTTTCCCCCAGCGATCACCCGGCCACCCGCCAGCGCCTGCTCGAGGCCGCCGGCGAGGTGTTCGCCGAAGGCGGCTACCGCGCCACCACGGTGCGCGCGATCTGCCGCCATGCGGGCGCCAACATCGCCGCCGTCAACTACCACTTCGGCGACAAGCGCGCGCTCTACGTCGCGGTGGTGCGCTTTGCCCACAGCTGCGCCGGCGACCGCCATCCCCTCGACCTGGCGGCCTTGCGTCGGCTGCGCCCGCAGCCGCGCCTGCACGCCTTCGTGCACGCCTTCCTCATGCGCCTGCTCGACCAGGGCCGCCCAGCCTGGCACGGCAAGCTGATGGCGCGCGAGATGGTCGAGCCGGGCAGCGCCCTCGATGAGCTGGTGGAGAAGGCGATCCGCCCGCAGTACCTGCTCCTGGCCAGCATCGTCACCGGGCTGGTCGGCGCGCTCGACGAGGTCGAGATGCGCCGCGCCTGTACCAGCGTGGTGAGCCAGTGCCTGTTCTACCACCATGCCCGCCCGGTGCTGGTGCGCCTGTTCCCGGCCTTGCGTCTGGACCAGGACGAGATCGAGGCGCTCAGCGCGCACATCACCGCTTTCTCGGTCGGCGGGCTGCGCGCGCGCTACCGCACCGAGCGCGCGCGCCGGAGCCGGCGATGAACCGCATCGCGCTGCGCATGCTCACCGGGGACCGCGCCAAATTCCTAGGCATCCTCATCGGCCTGACCTTCGCCTCGCTGCTCATCACCCAGCAGTCGGCGATCTATGACGGCCTGCTCGAGCGCAGCTACGCCTCGATCGGCGACGTCGGCCAGGCCGA
>JAYVMM010000058.1:0-2255 GCA_043758975.1 Planctomycetota bacterium
CCTAGAGCCCGCCGGCGTTGATGACGTAGCGCGGAGTGAAGCGACCGCCGTCGACGTGCACGTCGCCTGGGCCGCCGCCGCGGTAGGCGCAGCCGCGTAGCAGCGCGATGCCGCGGTCGGCGGCATCGTCGGCCAAGCTCCTGATCACCGCGAGCGGATCCGCGCTCGCGGTGTCCGGCGACCACAGCACCCGTTCGACGCTGCGCACCCGCGGCTCGATGCGCTGGGCCTGCGCGAGCGTGAGCATCTCCAGGCGCACCCCGTTGGCACGCCCGCGGCGGTGCAGCTCATCGAGCCCGTCGAGCTCGCGCGCCTGCCTGGCCACCACCAACTTGCCGCATTCGCGCAGCGGCAGGCCGCGCTCGCGGCAATAGGCGCGCAGGCGGCGGTTGCCGTCGCGGCAGAAGCGCGCCTTGAGGCTGTCTGCGCTGTAGTAGAAGCCCGCGTGCAGCACGCCGGAATTGCGCCCACTGGCGTGCGCGCCGACGCCCGGCTCCTTCTCCAGCACCACCACCGAGCGCCGCGGCAGCCGGCGCTTGAGCTCAAGCGCGAGCGCGAGGCCGATGATGCCGGCGCCGATGATCAAGTAGTCAGGACTGCGGTCCATCGGCGAGCGGCCCCCGGGTCGCGCTGATGACAGCTCTTTAGAGGTGAAAATCAATGCCCTGCGCGAGCGGTAGCTGGCGCGAGTAATTGATGGTGTTGGTGGCCCGCCGCATGTACGCCTTCCAGGCGTCTGAGCCCGACTCGCGCCCGCCGCCGGTCTGCTTCTCGCCGCCGAAGGCGCCGCCGATCTCCGCTCCCGAAGTGCCGATGTTGACGTTGGCGATGCCGCAGTCGCTGCCGCCCGGCGCGAGGAACTGCTCGGCCTCGCGCATCTCGCCGGTGAAGATCGCCGAGGACAGGCCCTGGGGCACGCCGTTGTTGAGCGCGATCGCCTCCTCGATGGTGTCGTAGGGGCTGAGGTAGAGGAGGGGGGCGAAGGTCTCCTGCTGGATGATCGGCGCGCGCGCCTCGATCTCGACCAGCGCCGGGCGGACATAGGTCCCGCCCGCGGGCACCCCGCTAAGCAGGCGCCCGCCGCCATGCACCACCCCGCCCTGGCTGACCGCCTGGGCGAGCGCGTGGTCCATCGCCGACCCTGCCGCGGCATCGATCAGCGGCCCCACCAGGATGCCCTCGTGGCGCGGGTCGCCGACGCGCAGGCGCGCGTAGACCTCGCGCAGGCGGGCGAGCAGGACTCCGCGGATCGGGCGCTGGACGAGCAGCCGCCGCAGCGAGGTGCAGCGCTGGCCGGCAGTGCCGACGGCGGAGAAGACGATGGCGCGCAGCGCGAGCTCGAGGTCGGCGCTCGCGCTCACCACCATGGCATTGTTGCCGCCGAGCTCGAGCAGGCTGCGGCCCAGGCGCGCCGCCACCGCGGCGGCCACCGCGGTGCCCATGCGCACCGAGCCGGTGGCGGAGATCAGCGGCAGCGCCGGTGAAGCAGCGAGCGCCTCGCCCACCCCTGCGCGCCCGAGCACCAGGGCAGCAACCCCGGCTGGCAGGGCGTCCATGCCGGAGAGCGCGGCGAGCAGCAGGCGATGGCAGGCGAGCGCGCACAGCGGCGCCTTCTCCGACGGCTTCCACACCACGGTGTCGCCGCAGACCAGGGCGATGGCCGCGTTCCATGCCCATACCGCGACGGGGAAGTTGAAGGCGGTGATCACCCCCACGGCGCCGAGTGGGTGCCACTGCTCCATCATGCGGTGCCCAGGCCGCTCGCTCGCGATGGTCAGACCATGGAGCTGGCGCGACAGCCCGGCAGCAAAGACGCAGACATCGATGCATTCCTGCACCTCTCCCAGCGCCTCCTGGGGGATCTTGCCAACCTCCAGGGTGATGAGTGCGGCGAGGTCGGCCTGGTGGCGCCGGAACTCCTCCCCCAGGCGCCGCACCAGCTCTCCTCGCAGCGGCGGCGGTACCGCGCGCCACACGGCGAAGGCGCCATCCGCCGCCTTGATCACCCGTTCGACATCGCCCTGGTCGGCGGTGGGCAGGGTGGCGAGCACGCTGCCGTCGATCGGCGAGCGCACTTCCAGCGGCCTGCCGCGACTCTCGCCCCACCCGGCGCCGCTCACCGCGCCCGAGGGCACGCTGTCGATGCCCAGCCGCCGGAATAGTTCCGCGTTCATAGCTGGGCGGCGCCGGGCACCGCGCTGCCGGCGTCCTGGTAGATGCGCCCGAAGCGGTTGGCGAGGAAGACGTCGAGCGCG
>JAYVMM010000059.1:0-5549 GCA_043758975.1 Planctomycetota bacterium
AGTTGTTGGCGAAGGTCGGGTCGTCGCCGCGGTAATGCGCGCGCGGGTCGCCCATGGCGTCGGTGGCGGCGACGTGGCCGGGGCGCGCGCCATAGAGGTCGAGGATGTGCTGCGGCTCGCGCGCGATGTCCATCACCGCCGGCACGCTGCGCTGCATGCGGTAGGCGAGCTCGAATTGCGTCGCGCGCGTCAGCGTCTCGGGGTCGCCGACCGCGTCGTGCTCGAGGCGGTTGAGCGCCTGCACTTGGTCGAGCATGCCGCGGCGCAGCTCGCGGCTGATGCCCGGTGGATCGCTCAGGTCGAGGACCGGGTCGCCGACCGTGCGGCACTGCACGCCCTGGTAGACGCTGGGCAAAAAGCCGCTGCCCCACACCGACTTGCCGGCGTCGGGGGTCTTGCCGCCGGAGCTCAGCACGACGAAGCCCGGGAGGTCGCGGTTGACGCTGCCCAGGCCGTAATTCACCCAGGCGCCCAGGCTGGGGTAGCCGAAGCGCGGCTGGCCGGTGTGCAGCAGGAGCTGGGCCGGGGCGTGGTTGAACTGGTCGGTGGTCATGCTGCGCACCATCGCCACCTCGTCGACCACCTCGGCGAAGCGCGGCAACAGTTCGCTCAGCCACTGCCCGCTCTGCCCATGCTGGGCGAAGCGGAAGGGCGAGCCGAGCATCTTCGGCACCCCCTTGATGAAGGCGAAACGCTTGCCCTTGAGCAGCTCCTGCGGGCAGGGCTGGCCGGTGAGCTTGGCCAGCTCCGGCTTGTAGTCGAAGAGGTCGAGATGCGAGGGCGAGCCGGCCATGTGCAGGTAGATCACGCTGTCGGCGCGCGCCGGAAACATCGGCGGGCGGGGTGCCTGCGGCTCGCGCGCGGCCTCGCGTTCGCCGCAGCCGCCCAGCGCCATGAGCGCGGCGGCGCCGCCGGCGCGCGCAAGCAGGCTGCGGCGGCTGAGGCCGGCAATGGGGTCATTGCGGAAAGCGCTGGTGCCCATGCTCAGTTCCTGCTCACGAATTCGTCGAGGTTGATGATCACGCTCGCCGCCACCGTCCACGCCGCGCGCTCCTCCGGCGAGGCGTCCGCCGCCGCCGGCGTGTGCGCGGCGGCGATCAGCTCCGCCGCCGCCGCCGGGCGGGCGGTGAAGTCGGCGTGCGCCAGGCGGTAGGCCGCCACCACCGCGGCGACCTCCTCGGCGCGCGGCTGGCGGATGAGCGCCAGGCGCAGCCCGCGCTCGGCGCGCGCCGCCTCGTCACCCGCGCGCGCGATCATGCGTCCGCCCAGCGCCGCCGCCGCCTCGAGGTAGACCGGGTCGTTGAGGGTGACCAGCGCCTGCAGCGGGGTGTCGGTGTGGATGCGCCGCAGCTGGCACACCTCGCGGCTGCCGGCGTCGAAGGCGGTCATCGAGGGATAGGGCGTGGTGCGCTTCCAGTAAGTGTAGAGCGCCCGGCGGTAGCGGTCCTCGCCGGTGGCATTGACCCAATTGGCGCCGTTGTAGGTGCTGCGCCACAGGCCGTCGGGCTGCGGCGGCATCACCGAGCGCCCGCCGAGCTTGGCGCTGAGCAGGCCGCCTACCGCCAGCGCCTGATCGCGGAGCTGCTCGGCGGTCAGGCGCAGCCGGCTACCGCGCCACAGCCAACGATTGGCGGGGTCGCGCTCCTGGCGCTGCGCGTCGAAGTGCGCTTCCTGGCGGTAGGTGCGGCTGAGCACGATGGTGTGCAGCAGCCGCTTGAGCGACCAGCCGCCCTCGTCGCGCAGGCTGCGCGCGAGCTGGTCGAGCAGGCGCGGATCACTGGGCATGCTGCCGAGGGCGCCGAAGTCCTCCTCGCTCTCCACCACCCCGGTGCCGAACAGCCGCGCCCACACCCGGTTGGCCATCACCCGCGGAGTCAGCGGGTTGCCGGCGTCAACCAGCCAGCGCGCCAGCGCCAGGCGGTCGGCGGGGCCGGGCGCGCCGGCTGGCAAGCCGGGCAGCGACGGCACCGCGCCCTCGACCACCACTCCCGGGCTGAGGAAGTTGCCGCGTACGTGCACATGGGTGGTGCGGTGCCTGTCCGCCGCGAGCTCGCGCATCACCAGCACCGCGGGGATGCCGGCCTGGTGCGCGCTGAGATGGTCCTTGGCCTCCTGCAGCGCCTTCTTGGCCGCCGCCATGGCGGGTGAATCCTCGGGCACCGGCGCGTCCTTGCGCGGCGCGCCGGGCTCGGCCTTGCGCTGCTGCTCGAGCGCGGCACGCGCGGCGTCGAGCCCAGCCTGCAGGGTGGCGCGTGCAGCGTCCTGCTCCGGCGTGGACAGGCTCAGGCGCGGAGCGTCATCGCCCTGGGCATCGGCGGACTGGTTATAGATGGCGAACAACCGATAGTAGTCCTCCTGGGTGATGGGGTCGTACTTGTGGCTGTGGCATTTGGCGCAGCCAACGCTCAGCCCGAGCCACACCTGGCCAGTGGTGTCGACGCGGTCCTTGACCGCCAGGGTGCGGTATTCCTCCTTGTCGGTGCCGCCCTCGTCGTTGGTCATGGTGTTGCGCTGGAAGGCGGTGGCGGTGAGCTGGGCGGTGGTCGGTTGCGGCAGCAGGTCGCCGGCAAGCTGCTCGATGGTGAAGCGGTCATAGGGCATGTCCGCGTTGAGCGCGCCGATCACCCAGTCGCGGTAGAGCCACACCTCGCGCCCGAGGTCCTTCTCGTAGCCCTTGGTGTCGGCGTAGCGCGCGAGGTCGAGCCACATGCGCGCCCAGTGCTCGCCGTAGGCGGGGGCGGCGAGCAGTTCGTCGGCGTAGGCCGCCACCGCGGCATCGGCGTCCAGCGCCCAGGCGGCGGCGAAGGTATCGGCGCGCTCGGGCGTCGGCGGCAGGCCGTCGAGGTCGAGCGCCAGGCGGCGCGCAAGCACGCGCGCCTCCGCCGGTGGCGAGAAGGCCAGGCCGTGACCGGCCAGGCCCGCGGCGACCAGGCCGTCGATGGCCGCGCTGCCACCGCCGAGCCCAGGCGGGGCGGGCAGCAGCGGCTCGAAGGCCCAATGCCGGCCCCAGGGCGCGCCCTCGGCGATCCAACGGCGCAGGAGCGCCTTTTGCGCGGCATCGAGGGCGCGGTGGGTCTTGGTCGGCGGCATGACGTCATCGGCGTCGCTGGTGGTGATGCGCCGCCACAGCTGACTGGCAGCGGGATCGCCGGCGACGATCGCTGGGCCGTCCTTGCGCGCGGACTTGGCCGAGGCTTCGTCATCGAAGCGCAGCTTGGCTTCGCGGTGGGCGGCATCGGGGCCGTGGCAGGAGAAGCACTTCTCCGACAGCAGCGGGCGGATCTGCAGGCTGAAGCTGATCGGCTCCTCGCCCGCGCGGAGCAGGCCAGCACAGAGCAGGCCGGTACAGAGCAGGCCGGCGAGGAGCAGAAGCGGGGCCAGGAGCACGGGCGGATGCATGCGGTGAGGATATGGCGGATGGGCCGCCATTTGTCTTGCAGGATCGCGCCCGCATCTTGAATAAAAACCGCATGGAACGCGCCGCTCGCCGCCGCCAGGACTTTCTCGCGCGCGCCCAGGCCCACGCGCTGGTCGAGCTGTTCGCGCGCCTGGGCGAGGTCTCGTTCTTCCTCAAGGACCGCCGCGGGCGCTTCATCGCCCTCAACCGGCGCGGCTGCGACTACTGCGGGGTGGCGAGCGAGGCCGAGGCGATCGGACGTACCGACCGCGACTTCTTCCCGCGCCGGCGCGCCGACGGCTACATGCGCGACGACCGCGCGGTGATGGAAAGCGGCACCGCGCTGGTCGAGCGTATCGAGAGTGCGCCCGAGGAGGAGGCCTCGCCCCGCCTAGTGCTCACCGCCAAGGTGCCGGTGCGCGACCGCGCCGGGCGGGTGATCGGCGTCGCCGGCATTTCGCGCGCGGTCGACGCCCGGCGCCCCGAACGTCCCGGCCTGGCCCGGCTCGAACGCGTCATCGACCATCTCCACCGCCACCTCGGCGAGCGCCTCACCGGGGCGGCGCTGGCGCACATCGCCGGGTTGTCGCAGAGCCAGTTCGAGCGCAGCTTCCTCGCCGCCTACGGCACCACCCCGCGCCAGTACCTGCTGCGCCAGCGCATCGAGGCCGCCTGCCGCCGGCTCGCCGAGAGCGACGCCACCATCGCCGCCATCGCCCACGCCTGCGGCTTCGCCGACCACGCCCACCTCACGCGCAGCTTCAGCCGCCAGAAGGGCATGACCCCGTCGCAGTACCGTCGCCACCAGCGCGGCTGAATGCCTCGGCATGCTCGGACCTAGCACTCCCTCCATATCATGGAAGAATTACAAGGTTATGATCGGGAGACACGCTCTTGCGACCCTCGTCGATCACCTCTCGCGCTTTCCAGCGATTGCCCTGCTGGGACTGCGCCAAGTGGGCAAGACCCCCTTGGCGCACGCCCTAATGGTGGGCTCCGCCCCCACCAGTTACCCGGATCTGGAGCTCCCCTCCTATGTGGCCCGCCGGGTCGCGGTGCCGATGGCGATCGGCGATGGCGAACCATCAACCTGCAACCCTGGGAGTCAGCCCAGTCGATCATGTGCTCCACCGCTCGCGTGCTAACACATCAGGTGCCCATGTGCACCTGTGCACCTGTGCACCTGTGCACCAGCGATGGTAACCTCCCGTACTAGCCGCCTCATGGTGGACGGTTGGACTTGACCGAGCGCCGCAGAGCGAGCAAGGTCAGCACGCGAAAGGCGTCACGCCCATCATGGAAGCGCTAATCGTCGTCCTGCTCGATGCGCTGGTGGGGCTGTTCGCCCCGCTCGCCGCCACCATCGCCGTCGCCTGCGCTGGCCTGGCGGCGGTGCTGTTCGCTTCTGCCCACTTCTTGCTCGAATGCATCCTGCGCTGGCTGAGGAGCCGCTCGGCGCCTCCAGCCGGAGCATCTCCCATCCCGCCGCCGCCTGCGCTACCTCCAGCGTCGCCGCCCAGCGCCGCGCGGAGACGGTGGGTGGTGCTGGCGCGGCGCCTGCTCGTCGCCGGCGCCGGCGCCGGCGTGCTGCTGCTGCTCGCGCTGGTGGCGGTCGACCGCTGGTACCTCGGCGATCTCGTCCGCATGCTGCTCGAGCACCAGCGCCAGCGCACCGGCATCGCCATCAGTCTCACCGCCATCGATGGCAGCCTGTTCAGCGGTCGCCTGCTCGCAGAGAACGTCATCATCACGCTAAACAGCCATGGCTCCAGCGACCTCGCGCTCACCGTTCGTACGATGGCGATCAGGCTGCCGCCCTGGCGGATCCTCATGCCCACCCTGGTGATCGATGAGCTGCACATCAACGGCGTGCGCGGCAGCGTACTACGCGGCAATTCGCTGCTGGCGCCGTTCACACCGGCGCCCGGCGGCGCCGCCGGCAGCGCAGGCACGACGACGGACGCGGCGTCAGCCTCCGCTGCGCCGGCGCGTCCGCCACGGCACTGGACCATCCTCGATCTGACGGCCAGCGACATCGACATCACCTATGCCGACCGCACCCACCGGCGTCCGCTCGTCCTGCCGCTCGCAGTCGACACGCTCCGCGCCGCACCGCTGCGCGGCAGCCACGCGGTCTTCGACCTGCTCTAGA
>JAYVMM010000060.1:0-2843 GCA_043758975.1 Planctomycetota bacterium
AACCGGCGAAGGCGGTGCCGTCATAGGCGAGGAGCAGGGCGAAGCTCGGCATGGCGGGCCCTCCCACCATAGGCGGCGGCGGCGCGCGCGCACCTGGACCCGCCGCCCGGCCTCCGCGCTAGGTGCGCCCGCCCGCCCGGCTAGCGTGGCCGGGGTGATCATGGCCACGTCCCCGCATGACGGCTCGGCTCCCAGCGCGCCCGCCCCTGGCGGTGCGCGCGCCGAGCTGCCCATGCTCTATATCGCCGGCGATGTCCATCTCGATGGCCGGAACGGCGGCGAGCGCTTCTTCTGCCTTTTCCTCGACCTCCTGCTTGCGCGCCCCCCCGCGCACCTGGTCCTGCTCGGCGACCTCTTCGACTACTGGGTCGAGAGCGTCGCGATGGAGCAGCTGCACGCTGGCGTGCTGTCACGGCTGCGCCGCCTCGCCGCCGCCGGCTGGCGCCTCGATATGGTGCAGGGCAACCGCGAGCTCGACGCCGGGCGCCGCCTCGAGGCCGCCAGCCGCTGCCGGATGCACTGGCCGGCGATTGACCTGCGCGTAGGCGCGCGCGTGGTACGGGTGGTGCACGGCGACCGCCTGTGCCATGACCCCGGCTACCACTTCTATGCCGCCTGGCTGCGCTCCTTCTGGTGGCGGGCCTTTAGCGCGTGCTTCCCGCCTGCCATGCACGATGCGGTCGCGCGCTGGCTGCGCGTCAACAGCAAGAAGCGCCGCGTCACGCGCACGGCGAGGTCGATCTTCCTCGATCCCCGCCGGGTGCGCGCGGGCGGGCGCGGCGCCGACACCCTGGTCGCCGGGCACATCCACGAGAGCTGGCGCCGCACCGTGGGCGGCGTCGATCTCATCCTGGTCGGCGACTGGCCGGCTCACCGTGGGCACTGGATCGAGGGCTTCGCCGACGGGCAGCTGGCGCGGGTGCGGCACGACTTCTAGGGGGTGCACGCGGGTGGGTGGTGCTCCGGCATCCACCGCCGGCAGGCCGGTCGGCAGCCCTCCCTGCCTGATGGAGGATGGCCCTGCTTTCGCGACCGCGATGCCGCCAAGCGCCAGCTGGCCGCGACTCTCTACAGCGAGAAGTGGTCCAGCGCGGACGACGACGACATCCTCCAGGCCGCCGTCTTCCTGATGGGCCGGAAATAAACGTCCCCGTTCCATACGCCGAGGTGGCAGGATGGGTGACGGATGGCCATCCCGGCCCTGGCGCTGCCAGGGCGAGTTCCGGGCATGGGAAGGCGGCTCAGCACCGCGCCAGGTAGGCGGCGACGATGTCGGCGAGGTACAGTTCCTGGTCGCGCGCCCAATGCGTGGTGGAGAAGATCTCGACTTCGTGCCAGCCGGCGAAGCCGGCGCCCTCCATCCAGGCGCGGATCCCACGGAGGTCGATGCAGCCCTCGCCCATCAGGCCGCGGTCGTTGAGCGGATCGCGGGTCTCGACTTTCCAGTCGCAGAGGTGGAAGCCGAACAGGGTCTGCCCTGAGCCGGCGGCGGTGATGCCCGCCTCCAGGCGGTCGTCCCACCAGCAGTGGTAGACGTCGACCGCGATGCCGACCCACGGGCTGGCGAGCTCCGCGCACAGCGCCGCCGCCTGGGCCATGGTGTTGACCGCCGAGCGGTCGGCGGCGTAGAGCGGGTGCAGCGGCTCGATCGCCAGGCGCACGCGGTTCGCGCGCGCGTAGGGCTCGATGGCGGCGAGACCGTCGCGGATCTGCGCACGCGCCTCATTGAGCGCCATGCCCGGCACCGCGCCGCAGACCAGGACCAACATGGGCGCGCCGATCGCCGCCGCCTCGTCGATCGCGCGCCGGTTGTCCGCCAGCGCGGCGGCGCGTGCGCCAGCCTCCCAGGCGGGGAAGAAGCCGCCTCGGCACAGCGCCGCCACCGCTAGGCCGGAGCGCCGGATGAGCGCGCCGGCGCGCTCGGCGCCGAGCGGAGCGATGGCCTGCCGCCACACCGTGAGCGCCGGCACCCCGGCGCGGCGGTAGCCGTCGAGGCACTGCTCCAGTGACCACGGGCGGGTGGTCATGGTGTGGATGGCGAGGCGCGAGAGGTCGGCGGGCATGCGGTCGGGCTTGACGGTGGGCGGTGGCGTTGGCGCTAGAGTTAGAGTTAGAGTTAGAGTTAGAGCGGCGGGAGATCGAGCCAGCGCCGCTCGGCCCACGACTGCAATCCGAGCTCGGCGAGCTGGACGCCCTTGGCGCCCTCACGCAGCGTCCAACGGAACGGCTCGCCGAGGGCGACGTGGCGGATGAACAGCTCCCATTGGATCTTGAAGGCGTTGTCGTAGGTGGTGGCGTCGGGCACCGCGCTCCAACCGGCGCGGAAATCGAGCGGGCTGTCGAGATCCGGGTTCCACACTGGGCGCGGGGTGGCGGAGTGGTGCTGGACCAGGCAGCTGCGCAGGCCGGCGACCGCGCTGCCGGCGGTACCGTCGACCTGGAGGGTGAGCAGGTCATCGCGCCGCACGCGCACATTCCACGAGGAGTTGAACTGGCACACCACGCCGTTGGTGAGCGCGAAGGTGGCGTAGGCGCTGTCGTCGGCGGTGCAGGCATAGGCGGCGCCGGACTCGTCGTGCCGGCGCTTGATGTGGGTCGCGCCCAGGCAGCTGACGGCAGCGATGTCGCCGAACAGGTTGTCGATGACGTAGCGCCAATGGCAGAGCATGTCGATGATGATGCCGCCGCCGTCCTCCTTGCGGTAGTTCCACGACGGGCGCTGCGCCGGCTGGTCGTGCACCTCGCCGGTGAACACCCAGTAACCGAATTCGCCGCGCACCGACAGCATCTCGCCGAAGAAGCCCTGCTCCTTGAGCATCGCCAGCTTGCGCAGCCCGGGCAGC
>JAYVMM010000061.1:0-1863 GCA_043758975.1 Planctomycetota bacterium
CTCCCAGCCGGCCGGCGCGGCGGGGTCGCTGGCGCCGGCACCGGGCAGCGCGAGAGCGGGGTCGACCAGGGCGAGGGCGGCGCACGCTTCGGGATCCGCTTCCACCAGGGCGAGCGCGCCGCGCGCGCCCGCGCCGACTCCGACCAGCAGCACTCCTCCGGCGGCCAGGCCGGGGCACAGCTGCCGGCTCGCCGCCAGCGCCAGGCGTGTGCGCGCCACCGCGACCCCGCTCCAGCTAGCATCGCCGGCGGCGTAGGGCTCAAGCACCGCCACCCCCGCCGTGCGCGCCGCCGCCAGCCAGGCCGCCGGCGGCAGCGGCCAGGCGCCCTTGTTCAGCGCTCCGGCGGCGCCGACGCAGAGCACGGCGAGCGGCACCGGAGAGCGCAGCACCGGCGGCAGGTGCAGGCGGTAGGGCTGGATGCTGCCGTCGACCGGGTCGCGCAAGGCCAGCTCGTTGGTGCCGACCGGGAACAGCGGCGCCCGCCTTCCGGCGAACCAGGCCACCAGGCGCTCATGGGTGCGCGCGAGCTCGGCGCAGCAGTGCAGCGTCCATCCGCTCGCCACCGCCTCGCCGGCCTGCTCTACCCACAGCAGAGGCAGCTCCGCGCCGCTGCCGGCGGCAGCAGCCGACCCGGCGAGCAGGCGATCGCGGTCGGCGGCGAGGGCGCGCTCGAGCCCGAGCGGAGTGGGCAGGCGGCGCTGCCAGCGTTGGAGCGCGCTGCGCTGCGGGTTGGTGAGGATGACGCTAAGCTCGGCCTCCTCAGCGCTGGCGGCGGCAGTCGGCACCAGGTTGATCCGGCAGGGCTCGCGCAGCTGAGACAGGCGGGCGATGGGGTATTCGCCCGCCGCCAGCTGCTGGCCGGCCTGGGTGAGCGAGACCTGGAGCACCCACGGACCGCGCGCGGCCTCTTCGGGCGCGACCGCGCGGCTGACCGTGCAGCTGAACACCAACCCCAGGCGCACCGCGGCATCGCAGCTGACCTCGAGAGCGCCCGCTTCGCCCCCGGGCGCAGTGGCGGTGAGGGCGGCGAGGGCGGCAAGCACCACGCCAGAACTGAGGATGAGCGCGCGTACGCGCACACGCCGGCGCCCGCACGCGCTCATCGTTCGCGCGCCTCGGCGAGCAGCTGCGGGTAGAGCTGCTGGTAGGCGACGTAGTCGCCGGCGATGCGCGCGATGCGTGCGCGCAGCTCGCCGCTGAGCTCCTTGACCACCCGCCCCGGCACCCCGGCGACGAGGTGGTGGGCGGGCACCTGCATGCGTTCGCCCACCACGCAGCCGGCGGCGACCAGCACGCCGTCCCCGAGCTGGGCGCCGTCGAGCACCCGGCTACCCATGCCGAGCAGGGCGCCGTCGCCAACCGTACAGGCATGGGCGATGGCGCCATGACCCATGCTCACCGCGCGCCCGAGCACGCAGGGCAGGGCGCGGCTGACGTGCAGCACGCAGAGGTCCTGCACGTTACAGCGCTCGCCCAGGATCACCGCATTGATGTCGCCGCGCAGCACCGCGCCGAACCACACCGAGCAGCCGGTGCCGAAGCGCACGTCGCCGACCAGGGTGGCGTTGGGGGCGAGGAATTCCGGCAGCTGCGGTGCGATGCCGTTGACGCTGAGCACCACGGGCATGGCGCTACTCTCTCCGCCCACCCTCCCCGCCAAGCGGCAATTGCGGGCACCCTGCCGACGCGCGCGCGCACCGGGTTGTCAGGCCGCGCCTGCACGCCATGATCGGCGGCGACGGAGCGTCCATGCCGAAGAGCGACTGCATCCCCAGCGCCAACCTCGCCACCGACCCGGGCCGCATCGACGAGCTCGCCAGCGCGGTGATCGCCGGCGCCACGCCGACCAATGCGCAGGCGCG
>JAYVMM010000062.1:0-1722 GCA_043758975.1 Planctomycetota bacterium
GCCGAGCACGCGCCCGGGGCGCGACCAGGCGCAGGCCCATAGCGCGCCGCTGCTGCCGACGGCCTGCAGCATCACCGTCTTGGCCTCGCTGCCGCGCAGGTCCTCACCATTGAGGAAGCGCGCAATCGCGGTGTAGGGTGTCCACTGATCGCGCTGATCGACCCACTCGAACCACCACAGCATGGGCGAACCGGAGCAGCCTGCCGCCATCGCGGCGAAGGGCCCGGAGTGGTGCTCGGCAATGATCTGCGCCGGCGGCCCGGCGCCCGAGGTGCCGCCGTACTCGGTCACCAGCACCGGCTTGCCGAAGTGCGCCAGGCCGTCGCCGGCATTGGCGCCGTCCCAGATCAGCTGGGCGAGCAGGGTCTCACGCCCGTGGTAGGCATCGATGCAGACATAGGCGAGCGCGGGCTGCTCGACGATGCCGCGGTCGGGGGAGCGGTAGTCGCCCGACCAGTGGGTGGTGACGCCGTGGCCGTAGTGGTCGAGCGCCTGCCAGCGCTCGGCGGCGTGCACGTGCCACGGGCGCAGGCTGCTGCCGCCGGCGGTGAGGTTCTGCTCGCTCCACAGCTTCCAGCCCAGCACCGCCGGATGGTCGGCCCAGCGTGCGACGATGTAGCGGCGCATGCGCTCCTGGCCATTGAGCGCGGCCTGGTCGGTGAAGAAGTGCTCGGCGGCGGCGACCGGACCGCCGTTGGCCGTATTCCAGGGGTTGGCGTCCCACTCCTTGTCGCAGCTGGTCGAGGCCTGGCCGTGATTGTTGATCACCAGGTTGATGCGGATGCCCAGGCTCTCGGCGAGGTCGAGCACGCGGTCGAGGCGCTCGCAGTTCTGGTCGCTGTAGCTGCCGGGTCCGTGGAACTCCGTCCAATCGCCGCGCCACTCGAGGGCCAGGCCCCAGCTGCACAGCCAGATTTCCGCGGCGGTGCCGCCGGCGGCGGCGAGCCGGCGCAGGTAGGCCTCGTAGGCGAGCCACAGCCGGGTCGGGGTGATCTTGGTGTTGCAGCAGTCGCGCGTGCGCACGTCCCACACCGAATGCAGGTTGAGCCCGATAGGCCAGTAGAAGGTGCGGCGGTCGATGCGGTTGCCGGTGGAGAAGAAGCGCGCATCGAGGGGATCGGCGCGCACGTAGTCGTCCCACGGCTCGCCCTCCACCACCAGCGCGGGCAGGGTCAGAGCGAGCGGCTGGTGGCGTCCGTCCCAAGCGGCCTCGAGGCGGATCTTATAGGAACCCGGCAGGCTGGGGCGGAAGCGCACCTCGAAGCGCGCTGCCGCGGTGGCCACTCCCAGTTCACGATCGCCCTGGTCGACCAGTTCGAGCGGCTGGCGGTAGAAGCCGCCCAGGCGCAGCTGCTGGCCGTCGGGGGTGGTGACCACCGCCTCAAGGGTGAAGCGCTCGGAGTCGAAGGGCTGGCTGGGGAAGGGGGCGGGGCGCAGGCTCATGGTCCAGCGTGCGCCAGTGCGCCCGCGCATGACCCCGGCAGCGGCATCGATCCCGTCGAGGCGCAGGTCGCAGAGTTGGAATTTTCCCGTGCTGGCCGGCAGGACGGCGCTGGCCGCCGGCGCGCTGTCAGCGACCGGCGCGCTGCTCGCCGCCGCCAGCGCGCTCGGGGCAGCAGGGGCCGGGGCATGGACGGCAGCCACCACCTGCAGGCGAATCAGCTGGATGGTGGCGACCGCGGCGCTTGCCGACCAGAAGAACAGCCCGGCTTGGCGCGCGTG
>JAYVMM010000063.1:0-2723 GCA_043758975.1 Planctomycetota bacterium
TAAGACTACGTGTTCATATGGCCGGACGATGGGCAATCTAGCGATCTTTCCCATCCATTCGGCAAGCTGAGACAGCCGCGCGCGCCCGGCAGTGGGCCGCGTGCGTTGGCTCAGCGCCGGCGGCGGCCCGGGCGCAGGCGTCCGCTCGAGGGCGGCGACGCGCGCGGCGCCGGGGCGTCGGCGGCGAGCGTCGGCCCGATCTCATCGGTCGACAACCCGTCGAGGGCGGCGAAGGCGCGTTCCTGCTGGCGCTTGCCGTCGACGCGCAAGGTCGGCGATTGCTGCAAGGTGCTCTCGGGATCGGGGCCGAGGCCGAGCAGGCGGCGCAGCGCGGCGATCTCGGCGTCGAGCAGGTCGAGGCGCTGGCGCAGCGCCCGCCACTGCTCGAGCCCGATGGTCGAGCAGTCGGCGGCGCTCAATGCGATGCTGCCGCCTTGCAGCAGGGTGGCGACCAGCGCCTCGCCCAGGCCGAGGCCGAGGCCCGGGCCGAGCGCCAGGCGCCCAGCCTCGGCGAGGCGGCCGAGGCGCTCGGCCTGGAGCTCCTCGAGGCGCTTGTAGCGCTCATCGCGGCGCCCGAATACCCGCCCGACCTTGCTCAGCAGACCCTCGCGTCCGCTCCCGGCGGGCTCGACCGCGGTGAGGCGCGAGGCGCTGATGCGGCGACTGTTACGCATGCGATCGCTGTCGCTGCTCGGAACCTCGCCGGCGCGAGAGCCGGCTGACGGATCGAGCCGCCGGTTGGCGAGTGGGGTGACGTCGCCCGCTCCGCTGAGGATGCGGTCGCCGAGCGGAGTCGCCTCGCGGGCCGGCGCCGGCGGCACCACCAGCAGGTCAGACGGGGTCTCGATGGTGTGCTCGGCGGACAGCGGGGCGGCTACCGCGGGGAGCACGGGCACCAGCAGCGTCGGCGGGGTCTCCACGGTCACGGCATGTGGCACAGGGGCTGGCGCCGGCGCCGGCGGGTTGGGCAAATGCTCGGGCTTGACTCCGGTGGCGATGCAGCGCGTGCAAATGCTGCGCTCGCCATCGCTCCAGCCGGCGGCGCCGACGGCGATGTTCGCGTCGCACACCGCGCACGCCCCGGCCGGGCGCTCGGCCTGGGCGATGACCGGCGCGACCTTCTGGGTGCCGAGGCGGTCGTGCTCGTCGTCGTGCCCGTCATCGCCGTGGACGGCGAGGCGGAAGCGGTCCTTGCCGATCAGCACTTCGTCGCCGTCGCGCAGCTCGCCCTGGCGCACCGGGGTGCCGTTGATCGCGCTCGCCACCGCCGAGTCGTTGGCGAGCTGGAAGCGTCCGGCGCTGTGGGTGATCAGCACCTTGCCGCGTTCGCGGCTGGTGGTGGCGATCTTGATGACGAGCGGCTTGTCCGACGGAATCACCAGCTTGCGCCCGAGGATGGCGGTGCTCAGGCCTTCGAGGTGGGCGGGCATGGTGTCGATGGTAAGCATGGTGCGCATCTCACGCCAGCGAATCCCAGCCCGCACGCCACGGGCGCTGGCGCCGTGGGGCGCCGCCATAACCTCAGAACATGCCGGAACTGCCCGAGGTCGAGACCGTGCGCCGCGGCTTGGAGAAGATGCTCGCGGGCGCCACCATCGCGCGCGTCGAGCTGCGCCGGCGCGACTTGCGCGCCGCCATCCCCGGCAGCCTGCCGCGCCGGCTGCGCAACGCGCGCGTGCTCGCGGTCCGGCGCCGGGCCAAGTACCTGCTCATCGACACCCCAGCGGGCGCCCTGCTCAGCCACCTCGGCATGACCGGGAGCTGGCGCCTGGCGCCCGCCGGCGCTGAGCGTGCGCACGACCACTGCTACCTCCATCTCGCCGACGGGCGGCGGCTGGCCTTCCGCGACCCGCGCCGCTTCGGCCTGCTCGACCTGGTGCTGCCGGGCGGCGAGGCCGCCCATCCGCGCCTCGCCGGGCTGGGGGTCGAGCCGCTCGTGCACGACGCCTTCACCGTCGACTACCTCGCCGCGGCGTGCCGCCGGCGGCACGCCGCGATCAAGACCCTGATCATGGACCAGGCGGTGGTGGTCGGGGTGGGCAACATCTACGCCCAGGAAGCGCTGTTCCTCGCCGGGCTGCGCCCCCGGCGCGCCGCCGGGCGCATCCCGCGCACCGCCCTCGCCATGCTGGTCGAGCGCATCCGCGAGGTGCTCCAGGCGGCCATCCGCGCCGGCGGCACCACCATCAGCGATTTCCGCGCCGCCGGCGGCGAGGACGGCTACTTCCAGACCGAACTGCTGGTCTACGGGCGCGCCGGCCAACCGTGTACGGCCGGCTGCACCATCCTCGTCGGTGGGGTGGTTGGTGGACGCGGCACCAGCTGGTGCCGCCGTTGCCAGCGCTGAGGTGCGGCGGGCACGCCCCGCGGTTTCCGGCGAGCTTGACTCCAGGCCCATGCACGCCACACTGCGCAGCCCCTTTCGGAGACCCCCATGCATCTCAAGATCCGCCGCAGCTCCCTGAAGCGCCGCAAGATGACCGGCTTCCGTCGCAAGATGAAGACCAAGGCCGGACGCACCATCGTCAATCGCCAGCGCGCGCGCGCCTCCGGCAAGGGCAAGCACAACCGCAGCCTGCGTTCGCGCAGTCGCTGAGCTCCACGCGGGCAGCAGTGCGGGCACGCCCGCGCCGCCGACCGCGGGCGTGCCGCGCCCATGCCGCACCGAGCGCACACCCCCGCCACCAAGCGGGGGTGTGCCGTTTATCCAAGTCCGCCGCCGC
>JAYVMM010000064.1:0-2643 GCA_043758975.1 Planctomycetota bacterium
CTGCGCGCCGGATCACCGAGGCGGTGCCCGCGGCCACGGTGACCTCGTCGAACTGCAGCCGCCCGGCATGCTCGTAGGCGCTGCCGTCCTCCAGGCTGAGGGTCACTTTCGCCGGCGCCGGCGCGCCCGCAGCCGGCTGCGCTGCTGCCGGCGGCTGCCCCGCCGCCCCCGCGCCCGCTGGGCGGATGGCCTGGCGCACCTCGCGGCGCTGGCGCAGCATCGCCTCGGTCGCCTGCGGAATGTCGACGTAGATCGGATCGAGCTGCTGCACGGTGACCAGCGCGGTGGTCTGGTTGGCGGTCACCAGCGCGCCCTCGGTGAGCGAGCGCCCGGTGCGCCCGCTGATCGGCGACAGCACGCGGGTGTAGACCATGTTGATGCGCGCCACCTCGACCATGGCCTGGCCGTTGGCGACGTCGGCCCTGGCCTGGCCGAGCGCCGCCGCCGCCTCGTCATAGGCCTGCTTGCTGATCACCGCCGAGGTCAGCAGCGGCTGGTAGCGCTCCAGGGTCAGCTGCGCCAGCACCACCGCGGCGCGGGCGCGGTCGAGGGTGGCCTGCGCGCTGTCGAGCTGGGCCTTGTAGGCCGCGGGATCGATCTGGTAGAGCTGCTGGCCCTCGGCCACCACCGCCCCCTCATCGAACAGGCGTTTCTGGAGCACACCGCTGACCTGGGGCCGGATCTCGGCGATGCGGTAGGGAGCGCTGCGCGCCGGCAGGTTGGTGGTCAGGGTCACCGGTCGGGCGGCGAGCACCACCACCCCGACCTCCTGCGGCGGGCGCGCCGGCGGGGCGGCTGGCGGGGCGGCGGAGGCCGCGGTCAACCCGCTGAGCGAGCAGGCGCACAGGCCAGCGCATACCCCGGCGGCGAGCACAGCCGTCAGGACGAGGGTGGAGTAGCGGTACGGTCGGATAGGGTCCATAGGGCCTCGCATGGCGGGGTCGAGCGGACGGCATGATCGCGACGGTCGCGCCACCTCAAGATCCAACGCCGGCAGATTGCGCGCCGCGTCCTACCCCGGGCTGGTCATCTATTTGTCATGGTTGGCGGCGCCCCGCCCGCAGACGGTGCGCCCGGCGCGGCGTCGAGCGTCAGGCGCATCGCCATCATCGCCGAGGTGGCGAAGCCGTGGCGGGCGTAGAAGCGCTGGGCGTCGGCATTGACCTGGTCGGTGAGTAGGGACATGCGCAGGCAGCCGCGCGCGCGCGCCGCCGCCACCGCCTGCGTCAGCAGGCGCGCGCCGATGCCCTGGCGGCGGCGGTCGGCGCGCACCACCAGGTCCTCGAGCCAGCAGGCCGGCCCCCCGGCAGCGGTGCTGATGGTGAAAAGCAGGCTGACCATGCCCACCAGCTCCCCCTGCGCGTGGGCGGCAAAGAGCGCGCCCTGGCGCGGGTCGGCAAGGAGCAGGCCCAAGGCGCGCTCCTGGCGCGCGTGGTCGGGGCTGAAGTCGGCTTCCTGGGCGAAGAGCAGGCCGAGCAAGCCGGCGAGCTGGGGGATGTCGGCGGCGACCGCCGGACTGATGGTCAGCATGGCGGGCTCAGACGCCCGGGCCGGGGAGATGGCGACGGTAGCCGCGCGCGATCAGGGTCGTAACCGCGGCAGCAACCCCAGCCGGGATGTCGACCGGCGCCTGCCAGCCGCGCTCTGGATAGAGCCGCACGCGCTCGGCGTCGCCGACCAGCTCGTCGATCAGCTCCACCGCGGTGCGCACCTCCAGGCAGTCCTGCGGGAAGCGCAGGCGCGGCGCCGCGCGCTGGGCCGTAACTTCGGGCCAGCGCACCAGGCAGGTGGCGTAAGCGCGCAGCAGCATGTTGGGCTTGGCCACCAGGATCACCCGGCGCACGCCGCGCACCTCGAGCAGCGCGCGGGCGAAATCGATGTTCTCGCCGGTGTTGCGCGCGCGCGGCTCGATCAGCAGCGCCGAGCGCGCGAGCCCGAGCGCGAGCGCGCGCTCGGAGAGTGCGTGCGCCTCGCCGCGCGGGAAGCGGTCGTGGGTGAAGTTGCCGGCGGCGCCGCTGAAGCACACCAGGGGCGCCAGTCCGGCGCGCGTGAGCTCGACGCAGCGGTCGGCGACGCGCAGATCGTAGCTGCCCAGGCCGAGGGCGGCGTCGGCCGGCCCCGGCTCAGCATGGGCGGAATGCCAGTCCCACAGGATGCGCGCGCAATCGAGGTCGGCGGCGGTGGCGTCCACTCTCGCTCCTGGGCGCGTGCGGCGCGCGCCGCACAGTGTGGGCGCACCTCCCGGCATTGCCAGCACACGCCCCGCCGGCAGCGCTTGCGGGGCCTGGGGAGTCCAGGGGTTGAGCCGGCGCCGCAGTGTACGATACTCCCGCCCCACCCGCAGGGACCCCGCATATGATCCGCAGAAATCCTTCCGGCGACCTACCGGTGGTCCCGCCCTCGGCCTTCATCGACCCCACCGCGATCATTTGCGGCAAAGTGGTGGTCGGCGAGAATGTCTTCATCGGCCCCTACGCGGTGATCCGCGCCGACGAGACCAATGCCGCCGGCGGCATGGAGGCGATCACCATCGGCTCCAACTCCAACATCCAGGACGGGGTGGTGATCCATTCCAAGGCTGGCGGCAAGGTCACCATCGGCGAGTACACCTCGATCGCCCACCGCTCCATCGTGCATGGCCCG
>JAYVMM010000065.1:0-2533 GCA_043758975.1 Planctomycetota bacterium
ATGGTGGTGCGTACCGGCCATGAGGTAACCGCGATCGATCGGCACCGCCACGTGATCACCGTGAGCGACCTGGTTTCGGGGGGAACCACCGAGGAACACTACGACGCGCTCGTGCTCTCCCCGGGCGCAGTGCCGATCCGCCCCGCCATACCGGGGATCGATCTACCCGGGATATTCTCGGTGCGGACCATCCCGGACGCACGGCATGTGCGCGCGTGGATTGCCCAGCACCAGGCGCGTTCCGCGCTAATCATCGGCGGGGGCTTCATCGGCTTGGAGATGGCCGAGAACCTTGTTCGGCGGGGGCTGGCTGTGACGATCGTCGAGAAGGCCGCCCAGGTCATGCCGCCGCTCGATCCGGAGGTTGCCGCACCGGTGCGCGGACGGCTCGAAGAAGCTGGCGTCCGAGTGCTGGTGGGCGATGGCGTCGTAGGCATCCACGCGGTCGACGGTGCCCTGGTGGCGACCACCGAAAGCAGGACGGTCGTGCGTGCGGACCTGGTCATCCTGGCGATTGGCATTCGTCCCGAGGTCTCACTTGCGCGTGTCGCCGGCCTGGAGCTGGGCCTGAGTGGCGGCATCGCGGTCGATCACGCGATGCGTACATCCGACCCGCGGATCTGGGCGGTCGGCGATGCGGTGGAATCGACCGACGTCATCACCGGTCGGCCCATGGTTCTCGCCCTTGCCGGCCCGGCCAACCGCCAGGGGCGCATCGCTGCCGGATCAATCGCCGGGCGTCAGGACACCTTCCGCGGGGTGCAGGCAACGAGCGTCTGCGGCGTTTTCGGGCTGACCATCGCGGCAACGGGTGCGAGCGAGAAGTCGCTCCAGCGCGCGGGCTTCACCGACTTTGAAAAAGTCTACCTTCATCCTGGACACCATGCCGGCTACTATCCGGGCGCCAAGCCCATGCACCTGAAGGTCCTCTACCGCCCCTCGGACGGCCGCATCTTGGGGGCCCAGGCGGTGGGCGAGGAAGGGATCGAGCGGCGCATCGATGTCATCGCCATGGCTATCCAGCTCCACGGGACCATGCAGGACCTCGGCGAAGCCGAGCTCTGCTATGCTCCGCAATACGGCAGCGCCAAGGACGCCGTCAATATCGCCGGCTTCATCGCCGAGAACCAGCGCAGCGGGGACGCTCCGCTCGCGCATGGGATCACTGGGGATCCAGAGGGGCATACCCTCCTCGATGTGCGCGATCCGCACGAGACCGCCAAGGGGATCATCCCTGGCTCGCTGGTCATCCCCCTCGACCAGCTGCGCGCCCGCTGGGGGGAACTGCCCACAGATCGGCCGGTCCAGGTCCTGTGTGGTGGCGGTCAGCGGGCCCATAATGCGGTGCGCTTCCTGCGCCAGAGGGGGCTGGACGCCCGCAACCTTTCGGGGGGATGGAGCACGTGGCAGCAGCGTGGACTCGCCGAACGGCGGTAGCACCGCCCACGTCTGGCCTGGTGGTTTGAGTCCGAAACTTCGGCCTTGTTGCGCACGGCCCATCGCCTCATCATTCCTACATGGCTGCTCCCGACGATCCTCGCGTCTACTTCGCCGCCGAACGCACGCTATTGGCGTGGACTCGCACCGGCATCACCATCATCGGGCTGGGGTTCGTCGTGGCCAAGTTTGGCTTGTACTTGCGCTATTTGATGCCCCATGAGGGGGCGCCGGTCGCGCGACCGCACTACTCCATGTTCTTCGGCATCGCCATGGTCCTTTTCGGGTCGGCGACCTGCCTCGGGGCGGCGCGGCAATTCCAGCGTTTCATCCGCACCCTGACTGGTCCCGCGCGGCCTGAGGACTGGTCGCCGCGGTTCTCCTTGGTGATCACCTACACCTTGGCGCTGGCAGGTCTGCTCCTCATTGGATTTCTGGTCGACTGAGTCCCGTGCGGAGGCCGCCCGGGCGGGCGCCACCTCTGTCGCACCTCACTGATCCATGCGCAGATAGCTCCTGCCCGCTTCCTGCTTGCGGACGACCTCGGCACCCCCCGAGTCGACAGTGGCCACAAAGGTCAGCAGCTGATGCTTGGCGACCCGCAGCTTCAGCATGTATTGGTCGCATGCGGCAAAGACCACCCCGCGTCCGGCGAGCGCTGCCATGCGCGCGGCGAGCTCGTAGTCCTCCTGACGGAGAAGCCCCAAGCCCGTGCCGTGGGCGACGACCTCGATGCCTCCCGGGAATGCGCGCCCTCGAGGTGATCGATATTCTCGAGAACAACCTGCCGGTGATCAGGTGCCGCTCCCGTGCTCTCGATCACAAGGTGGTGGTCAGTGATGGTCAGAGGGGCTACGCTCGACACCCGAGACGGAAGCGGTCACCGCGGAGGCCGAAATACGCCAGGGCGCCGGGCTCCGGGGTCACTTGGCGTCCTTCGCGGCGGCGGGCGCGAGGGTGAGTTGCATAACCTGAGCGCCGCAACCTGGAGCTATTCACGTATAATCCTGGGCTTTGCTTCATTTTTAACTGCAATTATTCTATACCGGTTTGAATGCGTTTTTATTAATGTTTAGCGCATTACAGGCGTTCGCCG
>JAYVMM010000066.1:0-2328 GCA_043758975.1 Planctomycetota bacterium
GGGTCGCCGCCATCGTGCGGTGGCAGGCCGATGGAGGCCATTCCCAGGGCGCGCGCGAGCGGCCAGGCAGCGCGGTGCTGCCCGGCACTCCTCACGTCAGCTGGAAGCCGCCCATGATCCCGTCGCCCGCCATCCGCCGCGCCCGCTCATCCTCGTCCTGGTGGTGGACCGCCGTCCTCGCCGTCCTCGCCGTCGGCGCCGGCGCCGCGCCCGGCGAGGAGGCGGGGACTTCGCCGCCCCGCCCGCCCGCCGTCGGGGGCGATCCCCAGTCCACCATCATCGTCACCGCCGACCGCCAGCCCGAGCCGCTCCTGCGCGCCACCGCCAGCGTCGACGTGGTCACCAGCGAGGACGACCGCTTCGCCGGCCATCAGCTGTTCGCCTACGACTGGCTGAGAGACCTCGCCGGTGTGGACATCATCCAGGCGAGCGGCGGCCTTGCCGGGGCCACCCAGCTGCGCCTGCGCGGCGCGGGCGCGGCGGAGACCAAGGTGCTGGTGGACGGCATCCCGGTGTCCGACCCCAGCGGGATCTCGGGCAACCCGCAGATCGAGCTGCTCGGCCTCGCCGGGCTCGAACGCATCGAGGTGGTGCGCGGCGCGCAGAGCGGGCTGTACGGCAGCAGCGCCATCGGCGGGGTGGTCAACCTGATCAGCGCGCAGCCCACCGCCACCGCACGTGAACGCGTGCGCCTCGAGGCCGGCAGCTTCGACACCACCGGCGGCGACGCCCAGGCCACCGGGCCGATCTCGTCCTGGCTCGGCTATGCCTTCGGGGTCTCCGCCCTGCACAGCAACGGCTACGCCAGCCAGGCCAACCCGGGCGCCAACGGCAATCCCGCCGGGCTGCCCGACAACAGCTTCCGCCGGGTGGACTTCGACGCCCGCCTGGTGGCGCACGACGAGGGCGGGCGCGACAGCGCCTATGTCGCGCTGCGCGCCGACGACAGCACCAGCGAGATCGACACCAACGGGCCCTACCAGCCGACCCGCCAGCACGTGCAGAGCTGGCGCTCCTCCGCCGGCGGCCAGGCGCAGCTCGGCGAGCATCTCGCCCTCGCCGGCGACGCCGCCTACAGCACCATCGACCGCACCTATCCCGACGACGCCTCGCCTTTCGACGACCGCACCTTCGATGCGCACGAGAGCTACGGCTCGCTGCGCCTGTCGAGCGACATCGTCCACCACCTCATGCTCACCCTCGGCTGCGACGCCACCCGCGACACCGCCGCCACCGTGCTCACCACCGGGGTCAGCGACATCGACCAGGCGAGCACCGGCGCCGGGGTGTGGGGCGAGGCGCGGCTCTCGCTGTCCGGGCTCGAGCTGAGCGGCGTGCTGCGCCACGACAGCTTCAGCGGCTATGGCAGCGATGGCACCTACCGCCTGGGCGCGGCGGTCTTCCCGCTTGCCGAGCGGCTCAAGCTGTTCGCCTCCACCAGCACCGGCTTCCGCGCGCCCAGCCTCTACGAGCGCTACGCCCAGACCTACGGCAATCCCTCCCTCGAGGCGCAGACCTCGACCAGCTACGAGGTGGGCCAGACCACCACCCTCGCGCCGCTCGGGCTGACCCTGACCGACACCTGGTTCCGTACCAGCTACCACCGCCAGATCACCTTCGATCCCAACACCTTCGTCAGCATCAACCTGCCCGATCCCAGCCACATCGAAGGGGTGGAGAACAGCCTGCGTTGGCGCAGTCCAACGCTCGACTTCGGCGCCACCTACACCTGGCAGCACAGCGACGATGGCACCGGCAACGCACTGCCGCTGCTGCCGGCGCACAAGTTCAGTGCCGACGTCGTGGTGCACACCGCCGGCGCCTTCCTGCGCCTGGTGGTGGAGCGCCAATGGACGCGCAGCGTGACCTACTTCCCGGCGCCGGCCTTCACCCAGACCACCATCGAGGAGCGGCCCTATACCGTGCTCAACGCCGCCCTCGGCTACGACCTCACGCCGGACTGGGAGGTCTACCTGCGCGGCGACAATCTCGGCAACGCCCACTACGAGCTCTACCCGCTCGCCACCAGCGAGCCGCGCGCCTTCTTCGTTGGCGTGAGCGGGATGTTCTAGATGGCTGCCCGGCGGCGCGCACTGGCCAGTGCCGCGCGCTGGCGCTAGGGTATTCGACGTGCGCCTCGCCGTCGCCCTGCCCCTGCTCGCCATCCTGCTCGCCGGCGGCGCCGTCGCCGGGCTGCTCATCGGCCACGGCAGCCTGCGCGACGGCGACCTGCGCGGCATCCTGCTCGAGCTGCGCGGCTGCCGCCTGGCGGCGGCGGCCATGGCGGGCGCCGCGCTCGCCGTCGGCGGAGTGCTGATGCAGGGGCTG
>JAYVMM010000067.1:0-6201 GCA_043758975.1 Planctomycetota bacterium
GCTGGTAGAAGCCGCCGATCGCGGCGGTGCAGCTGGGGATGTTGGGGAAGCGCTTGCCGTTGTAGTCGACCCCGAGGTAGTTGTAGTCGGTGTACTCCGCCTTGAGCAGCCCGAGCGAGCCCCACAGGCGCAGCCCGGTGAGCGGCCTGGTCTCGGTCTCGAGCTCGGCGCCGTAGACATGCGAGTGCGCGGCGTTGACGGCCACCTCGTCGAAGGAGGGCGCGCCGAGGGTCACCGGCACCTGCTGGTTGCGCCAGTCGATGTAGAACACGTCGCCGTTGACGGTGAAGGTGCGGTCGATCTCCGGCTTGAAGCCGAGCTCGTAGTTCCAGGTGTATTCCGGCTCGTCGAGAGTGTCGGCCACCACATCGGAACTGGCGCCGGTGTTGAAGCCGCCCGGGCGGTAGCCACGCATGACGCTGGCATAGACCATCAGGTCGCGCGTAATCTTGTCGTCGATCACCGCCTTGGGCAGGAACACCGGGGCGTGATAACTGTGCGAGGTCGGTGTCGGCGTCGCGGCGAAGGCCGGATTATTGGCGCTGACCTCGTTCCAGTCGAACGAGCCGCGCTCATAGCCGAGGCGCGCGCCGGCGGTGATCTCCCAGTGGCTGTCGATCTTGGAGGTGCCCTCGCCAGAGATGGCGCCGTTGAGGTCGCGCACCTGGGCGGCCTGGTAATAGGCCTGGCCGGCGAAGGCGGCGGTGTCGTAGGGCACCGTGGACGGATTGGGGAACCCGACGGCGTAGCCCGGCCAGCCGGCCAGGGGTGTGACCAGCGCGTCCGAATAGAGCGACAGGCTGTTGTAGTGGAACTTCTCCTGCTGGGCGTAGATGCCGGTCAGCCAGGTGAACTGGTCGGCGCCGGTGTGGGCGATGCGCGCCTCGATCGAGATGTTCTGGACATCGTTGTTGCCGTTGACCGTGAGATTGGGATTGGCGGTGCGGTCGCCGTCGTAGGCGACGGCGTCGTTGGACTGGCCGAAGCCCACCACCACGGTGGCGGCGGTGTTCTTCGACACCTGGCAGTCCGCCTGCAGCGCGGAGACCATGCCCTTGCCGTTGTCGAAGCCGGCATAGTCGCTGACGGTCTGGCGCTGATCGATGAGCGTGAGCGGCACCCAGCTGTCGGTGCTGTCTTGCAGGGTGGAACCCTGGACGGTGAGCTTGATGGTGAGCTCGGAACTGGCCTTCCACAGCAGCGTGCCGCGCCCGCTGAAGTCGTTGCTGGCGTCGGTCTTGTTGGTGGTGATGTTGTCGAGGAAGCCGTCGCCACCGTCCTTGTCGAAGGCGAGGCGGAAGGCGAGGGTGTCGCTGAGCGGACCGCCCCAGGCGACCTGGGCGCGGTACTCGCGGTAGGGGAGCCGCCATAGACGCTGCCGTCGACCTCGTTGGTCCAGGTCGGATCCTTGCTGCGCACGTTGACCACGCCGCCGAGGGTGCCGCGCCCGTAGAGCGTGCCTTGCGGGCCGCGCAGGAGCTCGACGGTGTCGACGTCGTAGAGCGCGCCGAAAGTGCGCATGCCGCGCTGTGCCTCGAGCGAAACGCCGTCGAGATAGAAGCCGATCGGCGACCAGCCGCGCGTCGGCTTCTCCTCGCCGCCGAATGCGGTCGACCCGCCGTAGCCGACGCCGCGGATGCTGAGCATGCCGTTGCGGTGGTCGTCCATTTGCGACGTGTTGGCGGTGTGCTGCCAGAGATCGACGTGCTGGGAGTCGGTGCTGTCCTGGAGGTCGAGCGCGGTGTACGCGGTGACCGACATCGGCACCAGCTGGATGTCCTCCGGGCGTTTGGTCGCCTGGATGATGATGGTGGTGGCATCGCCGGCGACCGGCGCGGGCGCCGGCGTGCCGCCCGCCGCCTCGGCGGCGCTGGCGGCGTCCAGCTGCATGCCGAGGGTGCGGCAGCAGAGCAGGAGCAGGCACGGCGTCAGGGTCGCGAGTTTCAGGGGAGGGGGAGCCTCGAACGTGTGGCGTTGCAGATGCGCGGCGCCCCAGCGCTGCAGCGCTGCAGCACTGGAGTGCAGGGGAGCGCCATGCATAGCGGACCTAATACAACGTACGCATACTATTTTAACACTGGCACCATTCCATAAATGTCAGCGGTGATAATTGTGAAAATACGGAAATGACCTGCACCTCCCGCAGCGCGCCCAACCCACCCGCATTGGCGGTTGACGGGCACGCGCGCGGGCAATGAAGTCTGGCTTTGAGCGTAGCTGTTGCAGGATTCCGCGGTCCGCCCGCGACCACCTGGCCAAGGCGCACCGCCCATGCAGCGTCCCACCTCCACCGCCACCCCACCTGCCACCGCCGCCGTCAGCCAGGCGAGCGCCAGCGCGCTCGATGCTGAGCAGCTGCGGCGCTACCACGCCGACGGCTACCTGGTGGTGCGCGGCGTCTTCAGCGCGCTGGAGATGGCTAACCTCCGCGAGAAGGCCGAACGCCTGGGCGCGCGCAGCGAGCTCATCGACACCAACACCATCCGCTGCCGTTGGCGGGACGATGTACTCACCGGCGCCTGCCGCTGCGACGGCTTCGACCCGGTGATCGACCTCAGCGAGGGCATCCGCGCCATCGCCCTCGATGCGCGCATCCTGGCGATCGCCGCCGCCATCTACGGCGAGCCGGCCTGCCTGTTCAAGGACAAGCTGATCTTCAAGCGCCCGGGCAATCTCGGCTACGCCCTGCACCAGGACTACATCGCCTGGCCCTCCTTCCCGCAGAGCTTCATCACGGTCGCCCTGGCGATCGACCCCGCCGGCGACGACAACGGCGCCACCGAGGTCTTCCCCGGCTACCGCCATGCCGGCTACTTCTCGCCGCGCGACGGCAACTACCACGAACTCCCGCTCACCACCGTCGCTCAGGGCGCCGGCGTGCTGCTGCGCCTCGAGCCGGGCGATATCGCAGTGTTCGGCTGCTTCACCCCACACCGCTCGGCGCCCAACCGCTGCGCGAGCAGCCGGCGCCTGCTCTACACCAGCTACAACAAGCACAGCGAAGGCGGCGACAGTCGCAGCGCGCACTACCGGGAATTCCATTCCTGGCTCAAGGACAAGTACGCCGAGCACGGCAAGACCAATACCTACTTCCGATGAGCGCATCCCCCTCACCCATCGCGCCCACCGCCGCCGATGCCCACGTTGCCACCGCCCCGGCTCCCGCCCTGAGCGGACCGCCGCTGACGTCGTCGGCGATCGCCATCAACCTGGTCATCGCCGCCATGCTCATGCTCGCGACCCTGCCTGGGCGCACGCAAGGGCTGGGGCTGATCACCGAGCCCCTGCTCGCAGACGTTGGCCTCGACAAGGTCAAGTATGCCGACCTCAACCTGTGGGCGACCCTCGGCGGCGGCCTGCTGTGCCTGCCGGTGGGCTTCCTCATCGACCGCCTGGGCCTGCGCGCGGTGGCGGTCGCCCTGCTGCTCGGCCTGGGCGTAACGGTGTGGCGGCTGGCGGAGATCGGCAGCGGCTACTGGACGCTGTTCACCCTCATCCTGCTCACGCGCGCGTTCGGGCAGAGCGGGCTGTCGGTGGTCAGCATCAGCGCCGCGAGCGCAGCGGCGCAGCGGCGCTACGGCATGATGATGGGCATCTACGGGGTGGTGCTGACGGTGTTCTTCTTCGCCGCCTTCGGCGCGCTCAAGGCCACCATCCCGGTTTACGGCTGGCGCACCAATTGGCTGTGGATCGCCGGCATCCTGATCGTCGTCATGGCGCCCATCATCCTGCTGTTCCTGCGCGCCTCCCCGCGCGTCGCTGCCGGCTGGGCGCCGGCGACCGCGCCCAGCGCCGCGGTCGCGCCGCCGCCCGGCGGACGCACCCTCTCGCAGGCACTCGCGACCCCGACCTTCTGGGTCTTCGCGGTCGCGGTCTCGCTCTACGGCCTGGTGTCCTCCGGCCTCGGGCTGTTCGCCCAGGCGGTGCTCAGCGAGCGCGGGCTGGAGCCCAGCGCGATGTTCGACTTCTACCAGTACGGTGGCATCGCCTTGCTCGCCGGCCAGGGCCTGTGCACCCTGCTCGCGATGCGCTTCCCCCTCAACCGCCTGCTTACCGTCGCGATGGTCGCCTATGCCGCCGCCCTCGCCCTGATGCCGCTGATCAGCGGCCTGGGGCTGTTCTACGTCTTCACCGCGCTCAGCGGCCTTTCCGGCGGCATCATCGCGGTGCTCTTCTACGCGGTATGGAAACCGGCCTTCGGCACCCTCCAGCTCGGGCGCATCCAGGGCGCGGCGCAGCTGCTCACCGTGGTCTTCTCCGCCCTCGGGCCGGAAGTGCTGGAGCGCTGTCATGTCCTCACCGGCTCCTACACCCCCGTATTGTCCGTCCTCGCAGTGGCGGTAACCGTGCTCGGCATCGTCGCCTGGCGCGTGCGCCTGCCGACCATGGCCTGATCGCCGCCCGACCTATGCCCGCGACCTATGCCCGTCCGCGCCCCCACGACCAGGACCGCCGCCGTGACCTCCACCCGCGAGCACGCGATGACGAAGTTCCACGTCTCGCTCAACGTCAGCGAGCTGGCGCGCGCCCTCGCATTCTACCGCACCCTGTAGGGCGCCGAGCCGGCCAAGCTCAAGGGCGATTATGCCAAGTTCGAGCTCAGTGACCCGCCGCTCATCCTCTCACTGGTCCCGGTCAAGCCGTCCGCAGGCGGCACCGTCAACCACATCGCCATCCGCCTGACCAGCGCCGCGGCGCTGCAGGCGATGCAGCAGCGGCTTGAGGACGCCGGCCAGACCATCACCGTCGAGGACCACGTGCAGTGCGGCCATGCGGTGCAGAGCACGTTCTGGGTCACCGATCCCGATCGCACGCTGTGGGAGCTCTACGTCTTCCACCACGATGTCGACGATGATGCGCCCGCCGCCGCCGCCCCGAAGGCGGCCCGCCCGCCGTCGACCGCGCCTGCCAGCTGGGCCCACCGCATGGGTGAGCCGGTGCCCTCACGCATCCCGTTTGATGACAACCACCTCGATCAGATAGCGCTCAACGGCACCTTCAACATGCCCGGCGCCGACGCGGCGATGGACGGCATCCTGGCCGAGGCCTTCCGCACGCTCAAACCCGGCGGCATACTCCGCATGCACGTGCTCACCGGCGACCGCCCCTCGCCGAGCGCGCATCCGCGCCTGCCCGGCCCGGCGGTGGTCGCGCACGTGCCCTATGAGAGCGCGCCGCTCGCCGCCTTCTCCGCGCCGGCTTCGTGCGCGCGCACTTCGACACGCTCGCTGAGGAGCCCTGCTTCGTGGTCGGCGAGGTGCGCATGCGCGAGACCCGACTGTCGGCGCTCAAGCCCGGCCACCGCCCCGCCGCCGCCACCCACCAGGCGCTCTACCTCGCCCCCTGGCCGAGGTGCGCGACGACTTCGGCAACGTCTTCCCGCGCGGGCGGCGGGTGGCGCTCAACATCCACGACTGGCAGCACCTCGCGAGTAGCGAGGTGGCCGGGCACTTCCAGCTGGTGGGGCCGGAGGCCCACGGCGGCGGGCATTGCGTCAGCCACCCAGCGCAGGACTGCGCTCCGGCGCTCAAGGCCTGACGGACGCTAGACCTGCGGAGCCGGTCCGGCTCGGTTCAGCTACCGGGGAGCTCGGCGTCCATCTCCCGCGCCAGTCGAGGCTCTCCACGGCATAGGCCGGCAACGAAAGCAGCCTCTAGCGTGCCGGCGTGCCCATCGCCGGTGGAGGTATCGATGGCCTACACCATCGAGGCTGTGCTCGTGGCGCAATGGAACTGCGCCGCCGAGGCCCGCTTCCGTTCGACCAGGAAAATGTGCAGGCTGCGCAGCGCGCCGCTTGTGCCGGTGACCTGGCTGGTTCCGCGCAGGCCCAGGGGCTTGCGGTTGGGCGCTCTGGTCCACGCGTCGAGGCTGGCAACCTTGTTTTTAAGCAAGACGAGAGCTAAATGAACAGGCCTATTTGACACGTTGAGCGCTATTCATTCAGGTAACGACCAAAAGCGTGACCATAGGACCCATAGGACCTACAGCGGGGAGGCCGGCCAGTGCTGCGTGTCAACGGCGGCAGCCACGTAGAGGGGTTCCGGCGCCACCTGGCTCACCAGCACCGAGGCGATGAGGTGGAAGTTGTGCCGCTTCTCAAGCATGACCGCGAGCGCGCGCGGCTCGCTGATCGGCTGCTGCTCGCGGTCGAAGCGCACGAGATCGAGGAAGCAGAGGTCGGCGGCGATGAGGAAATTCGCG
>JAYVMM010000068.1:0-5875 GCA_043758975.1 Planctomycetota bacterium
GTGGACAACCCTCTCTCCGCGAATGTGCAACGTACCCAGGCCTTCCAGGTGCACATGGGCGACCGTGCCGACCCTCCACCAGATCGCCGACCCATGCCATAAGTGACTGACTCGACCACGGCTAGCGGATAGCGGTCCGCGGAAATCGAGGTAGCGCCGGCGGTGGTCGGTCCGCCACGCCGCGGTCGTCCGACCGCCCTGCTGGGCGAGCGCGAGAGTCGCACAACGTGCGCCCGCACCCAGGATGAGGTCGACATGGATGGGGCCGTATGGACCGCCTGGGCGGTGGAGCAGCAGTGCGGCCCGACCGCGCTTCACGCGCCCGCGGTGGGCGCCTGCTCGGCGCGTGCGCGGACCGCGGCGACACCACCGCCGACAGGCCCATCCTGTGATATAAGCGCCTGCCATTCCTCGGCTTCTAGAACCTTGGACTCCTCGATCAGCATCACCGGGATACCCTCGTCGACGCGATACGCACGGCGGGTGGCGGGATCGGTGGAGACCAGTGTCCCGGACACGTATTTGAGCGGCACATGCGCCTCCGGGCACACGAGCAGATCAAATAAGTCCTGATCAAATGGCAACTTAGAGGATTGTTCTCCCACGTCTGCCGCCTCCTGCCGCGGCTGCGGCGCTCATCGGGCGGCCGGTCGCGCCGTTTGCATCGGCCTGCCCAGGGCTATCGTGCCCCCCTCCATGGGCCCCAGTCCACCTAATGGCCCGGCTGCTCCGCGCCAAGTTACGATCATCGGCCACCACAGTCAAATTGTGCCGACCGTGGGGTTCTTCGTCGGCGGCTCCATCCAGGTGCGCGTCTATACCAGCAAGGCCGATCTCGAGCACCAGCTCGCTCCCTACCCGGGCGTGCACGTTACGGTGGTACCCCCGGGCTACCTGCAGCGCCCCGCCGACCTCCCCGAGCCGCCCTACTTCATCGCTCCGGAGACCGAAGAGGAGTCGCTGCGCATCCGCGAGTGGCTGCCGCCGACGGTGGCGGTGTTCTGGCTCGGCAGCGAGCAGCGGCGGCGTAGCCTGGCCAAGGGCATGCTCAGCCTGATGCCCTCGGCGGCGGCCAACCGCCGCCAGGTGCTGCGCCGCTTCGCCGCGCTCAAGCGCGTCGATGTGCTGATGGACCTGGCGCGGCGCGCGCGCCAGCCCTACATCCTGATGTACAGCGACCCCGATCCCGATGCCATCGGCGCTGCCCTCGGGCTGGCGACGATCTGGCGCCACGCCGGGGTCACCGCACAGATCCGCTACACCGGTGAGGTGCAGCGCTACCAGAACAAGCTGCTCATCAGCTACGTCAAACACGGCATCGAGCGGCTCAAGGAGGATGAACTCGCAACTGCCGACCTGGTGGCGGTGGTCGACGCCCAGCCCGGCTTCTGGCGCGAGCAGGCGCCGCGCGCCGACGTCATCATCGACCACCACCCGCGCCGCGAGGACACCCAGGCTCTCTTCGTCGACCTGCGCGAGGGCTACGGTTCGACCAGTTCGATCGTCACCGAATACCTGGTCGAATCCGACCTGCCGATCAGCCGCCCGGTCGCCACCGCGCTGCTCTACGGCCTGACCAGCGACACCGATGACCTCAACCGCAACTCCGGCCCGGCCGACATCCGCGCCTTCGACGTGCTGCATCCGCTCGCCGACCACCACTTCCTCGCCCGCCTCGACAAGTCGCAGGTGCCGATGTCGGTGCTCGACTACATCGCCTGGGGCATCAGCCACCGGGTGGTGTTCCGCGACCTCATCCTGATCCATTTCGGCGAAGTCCCCACCCCCGACATCATGGTCCAGGTCGCCGACCTCGTGCTGCTCACCCACGGCATCAACTGGGCGGTGTGCGCCGGGGTGGTCGGTGGCAAGCTGGTGGTGATCTTCCGTGGCGACGGCCACCACCAGAACGTCGGCAAGCGCGCCACGCTCGCCTTCGCCAAGCTCGGCTCCGCCGGCGGCCACCGCACCATGGGCCGGGCCGAGATCCCGCTCAAGGAGGGCGAGGAGGAGCTCGACTCAGTCGCCATCCTGGTCAACAACCTGTTCAAGCGCATGTCGCCGGCGCGCCGCGCCAAGTTCATCAAGCTGCTCAAGGCCCATGTGCGCGGCGAGGGCCCGGACAAGCACGAGGACTTCGAAGTCGGGCACTGAGCGCGCGTACCGCGCCGGCATCACGCCGGCGCCGTGAGTGCGCGCACCTCGCGCACGTAGGCGCGCGCGAAGCCGTCCAGCTCATCACAGGTGGTGCCGGGGCCGATCGAGACACGGATGGCGCTCTCCGCCAACGCGCGCTCCAGCCCGAGGGCGGCGATGACATGGCTCGGCTCGGCGCGCCGGGCCATGCAGGCGGCGCCGGCGGAGACCGCGAAGCCGGCGAGGTCGAGGCGAGTGACCAGGACCTCGCGCGCGGCACCGGGATGGGCCAGGCTCATGGTGTTGGCGAGACGCTCGGCGCCCTGCGCCAGCCAGCGCGCCGCCGGCAGCGCGGCGCTGATGTGCGCCCAGCAGGCGGTGAGCAGCGCGCGCTGGCGTGCGTCCTCAGCCGGCGCCTGCGCCAGGGCGTGCGCGAGCGCGGCGGCGAGCGCGGCGGTCGCGGCGACATCTTCGCTGCCGCTGCGCCGGTCCTGCTGCTGGCGCCCGCCCTGGAGCTGGGGGACCACCGCCACCCCGCTGCGCGCGTAGAGCAGGCCGACGCCCTTGGGGGTGCCGAACTTGTGCCCGGCGATGGTGGCGAAGTCCACCTCCAGCCCGGTGAGCGCGAGGGCGCGCTTGCCCGCACCCTGGCAGCAGTCGAGCAGCAGCCGCGCCGCTGGTGCGCGCGCGCGCACCAGCGCGCGCAGCTCGGCGACCTCCTGCAGGGTGCCGAGCTCGTTGTTGGCGAACTGCAGGCACACCAGGCGGGTGGTCGGCATGAGCAGCTCCGCCAGGCGCTCCGCGCGCACCCGCCCGCAGTCGTCCACCGGCACCAGGGCGAGCGCGCCGGCGCGCTCGGCGTTGCGCAGCACCGAGCTGTGCTCGATGGCCGAGGCGAGGATGGCGGCGGGCGCGGACGCGGGCGCGCCATGGAGCGCGCTGGCGATGGCCAGCGCGTTGGCCTCGGTGCCGCCGCTGGTGAGGACGAGCTCGCCTGCACGGCAGCCGAGCAGCCCGGCGATGCGCGCCTTGGCCTGGTCGAGGTGGTGGCGCGCCTGCTGGCCGTAGGTGTGCGTGGAGGCGGGATTGCCCCACGCCAGCTCCTGGGCTTCGAGCCAGGCGGCGCGCGCCGCCGGCAGCAGCGGGGCGGTGGCGTTGTAGTCGAGGTAGGCGGTCATGCCCCGGTTGTCGGCCTCTGCCCGGCGCGCGGAACCGGAAATCCGCGCGCGGACGCGGCGGTTGGCGCGCGTGCGCGCGCCCCTAGCATCGCCGATATGCTCGGTCTGCTCCTGGTCGACCACGGCAGCCGCCGCGGTGACGCCAACGCCCAACTTGACGACATGGCCGCGCGCATCGCGCGGCTGCGCCCGCAGGACGTGGTCGGCTGCGCCCACATGGAGCTCGCCCGCCCGGACATCGCCGCGGGCTTCGCCGCCCTGGTCGCGCGCGGCGCCACCCACGTCGTCCTGCTGCCCTACCTGCTCAGCGACGGGCGCCATCTCCAGGAGGACATCCCGCGCCTGCTCGCCGCCGCCGCCGCCGCCCATCCCGGGGTGGACTACGCGCTGGGCGGCGCGCTCGGCCCGCATGATGCGCTCGCCCGTCTGCTGCTCGAGCGCGCCGGCATGTGAGCCCAGGCGGGCTTTGGCTCGCGCACGCGCGCGGCCTTGCAGGCGGAGGCTGCCCGCCACCATGCCGGAGATGACTGGCCAACCTGCCCCGCCGACACGGCCGACCCCGCCGGAGCGCCATGCCGCGGCTGTCCTGGCCTGGTTCGCCGCGCGCGCGCCGGGCCAGGTGGCGGCGGACCTCGCCCGCGAAGAGCCCGACGGCGTCCTCGCGCACGCCGCCGCGGCGCTCGCCGACGCCGCCGATAGCGACGACGAGGAGTTGCGCGCCGCCGGGCTCAGCGCGCTGTTCGCGGGCGTGGTCGAACCGCTCAATGATGGCTTCAGCGCGGGCGGGCGCGCACTCTACGCCCACCTCATGGCGCGCATCGCCTGGCGGGTGGCGAGCCGGGTGCCGGCGCTGCGCGACGCCCTCGCGCTCTTCGGAGTGGCGAGCCTGGACGCCCTGGTCGCGCGCTACCAGCAGGCGCGCCGCGGCGATGCCGCGCTGCCTGGCGGCGCGGTGACGCGCATCCTGGTGCTCAGCCGGGTCACCATCGGCGCCGACATCCTGCTCAGCAGCGTGGCGCTCGCGCGGCTGCACCAGCGCTTCCCCCAGGCCGAGCTGGTGCTGCTGGGCGACGCCAAGCTCGCTGGGCTGTTCGGCGGGCTGCCGCAGGTGCGCGTGCGGGCGATCAACTACGCTCGGCGTGGGCCGCTGCGCACGCGCCTGGCGAGCTGGCTGGAGGTGCTCGCGGCGGTGACGGCGGAGGCGCCCCAGCTGGTGGTGGCGCCCGATTCCCGCCTCGACCAGCTGGGCGTGCTGCCGGTGTGCGTCGAGCAGGAGCGCTACCTGCTGTGGGAGAACACCCAGCCCGACGGCCAGGCGCACAGCCTGTGCACCCTGCTCGACCAGCAGCTCTGCCGCCGCCTCGGCCTTGCCGCGCAGCCACCCGCGCTGCCGCAGCTCGCCCTCGCCGGCGCCGCCAGCGCGCTGCGCGACCGCCTGCGCCAGGCCCTGGGCGCCGGCGCGCTGGCCGCAGTCAAGCTCGACCACGGCGGCAATCCCGCCAAGGCGCTGCCGCGCGCCGCCGAAGTGGCGCTGCTGCGGCGGCTGCGCGCGCTCGGCTGGCGGGTGCTGCTCGATCGCGGCTTCGGGCCGGATGAACTCGCCAACAGCGACGCCCTGCTCAATGCCCTCGGCTGGCAGGCGCTCGACCTCGACGAGGACGGCGTGCGCGGACTGCCGCCCGCCGCGCTCAATGCGGGCGCGCTCAGCACGGCGGAGGTGGTGCGCTTCCACGGCTCGATCGGCGGCTGGGCGGCGGGGCTGTCCTGCGCCGGCTTGGCGGTGAGCTACGACAGCGTCGGCCACCACCTCGCCGCCGCGCTCGGGGTGAGGGTGGTGGCGGCCTTCACCGGCTATAGCGACCCCGCCTTCCCGCTCGCCTGGCAGCCACGCGGCCGCGCTGCCATCACCATGGTGACCATCAGTACCGCCGACAAGGAGCACCCCGCCGCCTGGCAAGGCCTGCTCGACGCCCTGCCGCCGCCCTGAGCGCCGGCGCGCGAGCTCAGCGCACGCGTGCGATGAGGTCGTGCGCGCACCAGGCGATGAGGTCCTCATGGCGCGCGTCGGTCAGGCGGTGGTCGCCATCGATGAGGTGGAAGTCGATGTCGCCCTCCTGCTCGGCGTAGCGCCGGCTGTAGCGCCAATCGACGGTCTCGTCGCGCCGGCCATGCACCACCACCGCCGGCACCTCGCCTGGCAAGGGAATCAGCGGCAGCGCCTGGCAGCTGTCGAGGAAACCCACCGCGAGCGGCAGTTCGCGCTCGGCGACATGATGGTAGAACAGGCGCTCGCCGGTGGCGCGCCACGCAGCCACCCCGTCCGCGCCGAGGAGCTCACGCCAGCGCTCGATGAAGCCGAAGGCGGGGGCGATGAGCAGGATGCCGGCGACGCGCGGGATGCGCCCCTCGGCGGCGAGCAGGGCGGCGCTGTAGCCGCCCAGACTGGAGCCGATCAGCAGCACGCCCTCGCCGTCATCGGGCAGGGCGGCGATGGCGGCGAGGGCGCGCCCGGCGATGCCTGGCATGGTCAGGGCGCGGAAGTCGCCGCCCTCGAGGTCGGG
>JAYVMM010000069.1:0-4728 GCA_043758975.1 Planctomycetota bacterium
CGACTTCGGCGCCTACGCCTGCCGCCATTCCGGCCAGGCCTACGAAGTCGACGGCAGCACCCTGCTCACCGCCGGCCATGCCAGCGTCGGCGGCTGGACCCAGGTGCGCGTCACCGGCCAGCGCGGCTACGACCTCATCGCCGAACCGGCCTGAGCCTGAGTGCCGTAGCCTAAAGCCAGAGCCATGCCCCCGCCCGCTTCCCCCCGCCATTCCCGCCCCGCCCGCGTCGCCAGCGCCGCCCTGCTGATGGCACTGGCCCTGGCCGGGAGCGCCTGCAACGAGCGCGCCGAAGGGCCCGCCGCACCGCCAGCCGTCGAGGCCGCCGCGGGATCGGGCCCTGGCCCTGCCCCCGCTCCCGCACCGTCTCCCGCCCCGCCCCCGACCGTCGCCGGCGAAGCCCTCCCCCCCGCCGCCGACACCGCCGCCGCGGCGCTCGCCGCTTCCGGCCAGGCCGGCACCGTGACCTGCGACCTCATCATCCGCGCCAAATCGCTGCAGGGCGACGCCCTGCTCTTCCAGCTCTCGCTGTGGTGCCCCGAGGACGGGCGCGTCCGCGTGCGCGCGAGCAAGCTCGACTTCGACTTCATCGACGCGGTGGTCGAGCGCGACGGCAGCTTCGTGCTCGAGCTGGTGCGCTCGCACGAAGTGGTGCGCGGCACCCTCGGTGACATCAACGTGCTTGACGCCAAGGGCCACCCGAGCGGACCGCCCTTCCTCGCCTACCTCCTGCTGCTGGTCAGTGAGGCCAAGAACGGGGCATTGCCGCCGCGCGGCCCCTACCGCGCGGTGCCGCCGCCACCCGGGTCGCCGCCGCATACGCGCACCCTCCTGGCCAAGGACCCGGTGAGCGGCCTGGAGACCGAGACCACCCTCGGCCCCGATGACAACCCGCTCTCCAAGCGCATCCTCGACGCCCCCGGCACGGAGGCCCTGCGCCTGGACTACGCCCGCATCGAGCACTTCCACAACTTGGTGCGCGCGACCAAGCTGAAGCTCTCCATCCCAGGCGACGACAGCGAGTACACCGTGCGCCTGCGCACCCTCGATGCGGTGCCGGCGATCAGCGAGGAGCGCATGCACTTCACCCCCTCGCCGGGCGACAAGGAGATCAGCGTGGGCGAGTTCCTCAAGCGCCTCAACGAGTGACACCGCCGGCGCCCAGTGCGCCACCTGCGCCCTGCGCGCACCGCCTGCCTGGGTACGCGCGCTAGCGCAGCTTCTGCTGCGCGGTGCCGAGGCGCTCGATGACCTTGGTCGCACCGAGCTGGGCGAGGGTGTCGAACAGCGGCGGGCTCTCGCGCTTGCCGGTGGCGGCGACACGCAGGACCATGAACAAGATCTTGGTCTGCCACAGCTTGGCCACCCGCAGCGCCTCGGGGGGATCGCCCTCCTTGGTCAGCGCGCGCTCCTCGAGCAGGGTGCGCACCACGCGCTCGAGATTGGGCGCATTCCACACCGCCTGCTCGAGCTGGGCGTAGTTCTTCAGCGCCAGCTGGGCCTGCTCGAGCAGCAGGCGGGCGTCCGCGCGCTCGAGGCCCTTGGGCACCAGGTCGTCGGCATGCGGGCTGACGCTGTCGGCGTAGAACGGCTCGGCCTGCCACAGGAAGTCGCCGCCGAAGACCATGCGCTCCTGGAACAGCGGCAGCAGCGCGGCGAAGCGCTCGTCGACCGCGCGGTGGACCTCGGCGCGCATGCGCTCCGCCGGCAGCGCGCGGAAGTACTGGCCCTGGAGGTGGCGCAGCTTCTGGAGATCGAACACCGGGCCGGCGACGTTGATGCGGTCGAGGTCGAACACCGCCTGCAGCTCAGCAACGGTGAACTGCTCGCGCCCGTCGGGGAAGGAGTGCCCGAGCAGGGCGAGGAAGTTGAGCAGCGCCTCCGGCAGGTAGCCCTGGCGGCGGTACCACAGCAGCGAGGTCGGGTTCTTGCGCTTGGAGATCTTCGACTTGTCGGCATTGCGCAGCAGCCCGACGTGGACGTACTCCGGCGCGGTGAAGCCGAGGCGCTCGTTGAGCCACATGTGCTTGGGCAGCGAGTTGAGCCACTCCTCGGCGCGGATCACGTGGCTGATCGCCATGAGATGGTCGTCGACCACCGCCGCGAGGTGGTAGGTCGGCCAGCCATCCGACTTGAGCAGCACCTGGTCGTCGATGTCCTTCCACGGCTTGACCACCGGCTGTTTGCGCAGGCGGTCCTTGTAGACGAATTCGCCGGTGAGGGGCGCCTTCATGCGGATGACATAGGGCTCGCCGGCGGCGGCGCGCGCCTTGGCCTCGCTGAGCTCGATGCCGCGGTGACGGCGGTCATACATGATCGCCTGGCCGCCGGCACGTTGCCGGGCCTTCATCGCCTCGAGCTCAGCCGAGGTGCAGAAGCAGTAGTAGGCGTCGCCCTGCTCGACCAGGCGGTCGGCATAGGCGCGGTAGATGCCGGCCTTGACCCGCTCGCTCTGCACATAGGGCCCATGCGCCCCGCCGACGTCGGGTCCCTCGTCGTAGGTCAGGCCGAGCCAGCGCAGGCTGTCGTAGATCGCCTGCGCCGATTCCGGGGTGCAGCGCGTCTGGTCGGTGTCCTCGATCCGCAGCACGAAGGCGCCGCCGTGCCGCTTGGCGAAGCAATAGTTGATCAGGCCGATGTAGGCGGTGCCGACATGGGGATCGCCGGTGGGGCTCGGCGCGATACGGACTCGGACGGCCATGCGTGCTCTCCGCGGGGCGCTAGTCTTGGCCGCGCCCCCGGGTTGCAAGCGCTCCGCGCCTGGCGCCTGGCGCCTGGCGCCGAGAGCCGAGAGCCGAGAGCCGAGAGCCGGGCGGGCGCTCTCAGCGCGGCGGCTGGCGGGCGCCGTCGCCGACCACCTCGACCGCGGCGGCGAGGTCGACCGGGAACCACGCCGGCAGGATGACCTTCTCCAGGCCGTCTTTGAGCCCCTGGTTGGCGGCGATCTCAAGCTGCTTGATCAGGAACGGCCTGAGGTCGCCGACCACCGGCAGCGAGATCAGATCGGCGTCGGCCTCATCGATCGCCACCACCATCGTCAGTGTGAGCCCGGCGGAGGTCTGGGTGAAGGTGGTGGTGGCGTGGCCGGCGAGGCGGCGCACGCGCACCACCTTGCGCCAGCCGGCGGCGTCGACGATGATGCTACCGTGCGCGACCACCCGGCTGCGCCGCTCCAAGCTCGCATGCGCGGGGAGGTCGTCATCCTCGATGTGGCCGCCGTCAACCACGTAGGTGCATTTCAGCACCTGATGGTCGCCGAGCGGGAGCGGCAGGGTGGTCTGGGCGTTGGTGAGCAGGAAGTGGTTGAGGTCGACCGCCTCCACCGCCAGGCAGGCGGTGGGCACGGCGCTCAGCCCACCGACCAGGACTTGCCAGGTGAAGGGGCGGTCGCGCAGGTCGCGCAGCAGGAGGATGCCCTCGGCGTGCTGGCCGGCGCGCGCCAGGTAGGGCGGCAGCCACCAGCCGCTGAGCCGGCTGGCGAGGTCGCTGGCGTAATCGCACGGCGCCAGCAGCTGGAGCTCGGGCCGGTTGCCGCTATAGGCGAGATCGACCATCGCGCCGACCTCGCGCAACGCGAGCTCGCCGCGCGGGAAGGCCCAGCGCTTGGGCAGATCGCCGCGCACATAGCTGCAGGCGGCGAGCGGCAACAGGGCGTAGCCGGTGACCAGGAGGGCGGCGAGCACGCCGAGGATGATCGCCAGCAGGCGCAGGGGCCGGCGCGGGCGCGGGCGCGGGCTGGCCACGGCGACCGGCGCGCGCCCGGAGATGGCGGCAGGGGGCATGAGCGCATTGGATGGCCCCAGGGCGCAAGCGCAATGCGGCGCCGGCGCCCGCCGCGCCCGCACCTTGCGCCAGGGGCCATGCCGCATTGCTATTCCGATCAGCCACCTAAACTTCGGCGCCTTCGGTGCTCGTGCACCGGAGCGAGGAGGCCCAGCGGATGAAGGCGCCGTTCCGTGCCCAGTGCGTGGCCGTTGGTTCAGCCCTGCCGGTTCGGCGGCTGACCAATGCCGACCTGGAACGCATGGTCGAGACCACCGACGAGTGGATCGTCACCCGCACCGGCATCCGCGAACGTCGCATCGCCGAGCCCGGCCAGGGGTTATCGGCGCTCGCGCTGCCGGCGGCGGTGCAGTGTCTCGAGCGCGCCGGGGTCGCCGCCAGCGAACTCGATGGCATCATCGTCGCCACCATCTCCGGCGACCACCTCATGCCGGCCACCGCCAACCTGCTCCAGCACCGCCTGGGTGCCGCCCGCGCCTGGGGCTACGACCTGCTCAACGCCTGCAACGGCTTCGTCGCCGCGCTCTCCACCGCCGCCGCCTTCATCGAGGCCGGGCGCGCCAAGCGCATCCTGGTGGTGGGCGGCGACGTGATGTCGACCCTCATCGATTACCGTGACCGCAACACCTGCATCCTCTTCGGCGACGGCTGCGGCGCGGTGCTGGTCGAAGCCGGGCCGCCCGACGGCCCGGGCATCATCGGCTTCGAGCTGCACTCCGACGGCGCCGGCGGCGGCGACCTCATCATCCCGTGCTCAGGCTCGGCCATGCCGCAGACCCCGCAGGCGCTGATGGCGGGCGAGCAATTCGTCAAGCAGAACGGGCGCGCGGTGTTCACCCAGGCCATCCGGCGCATGACCGAGGTGTGCACCAGCCTGCTCAGCGGCCTGGGGCGCACCGGCGCCGACATCGACCTCCTGGTGCCGCACCAGGCCAACCTGCGCATCC
>JAYVMM010000070.1:0-5449 GCA_043758975.1 Planctomycetota bacterium
CCGGGGTGGCGGTGGGGAAGGCGTCGGCGCGGCACCAGGCGCCGGGCCAGGCGGTGGCGACCACGCGCACCAGGGGCGAGGCGAGGTCGGGCACCGCCAGCCGCCCGAGGCGGGTCAGGCAGGCACTCTCGCCGTGGAGGTCGAGCGCGAGCAGGGCGGCAAGCAGGCCGCGCTCGAGCCCCGGCTTGGCCGGCAGCTCGGCGGCGTCGAGCGCCGCGAGGGCGCGCGAACAGTGCCCGCGCTGGACCAGGCATTCGGCCAGCAGCACCGCAGCCTCCTGGTCGCCGGGCGCCTGCTCGACCAGCGCGCGCGCCAGCACCTCGGCCTGGTCGTGCTCGCGGCTGGCAGCGTGCAGGCGCACACGCAGCAGGCGGATGGCGCGGTTGTCCGGCTCCTCGGCCTGCGCGAGGTCGAGTTGCCGGCGCATCAGCTGGGTGTCCTCGCAGGCCAGGCTGAGCTGGGCGAGCAGGATGCGGTTGGAGGTCGCCAGGTGGCGATCGTGGGCGAGCAGGCCATCGCAGGCGCGGCGCGGCCCCGGTACCCCGCCCTCGGCGCGCGCCAGGCGGCGGATCGCCAGGTCGCGCAGCAGCTGCTGGAGCTCGGGCGCCTGCGCCTGCGCCTGCGCCGGCAGCAGCAGCGGGAGGACGCGCGCGGCGATCGCCTCGGCTTCGCTCAGGCGCTCCTGGCGCAGCAGGAAGCAGGCCTGCTCACATTGCACCAGCGGCTGCCCAGGGTCGCCGGCGAGGCGCTGCCAGAGCGCCTCGGCGTCGGCGCTGCGCCCGCTCCGCTCATAGAGGCTGGCGAGCTGACGGTGGAGCATGCCGTCATGGCTTGCGGGCGTGCCGGCGGTGAGCTGACGCTCGATGCGCTCGAGATAGCCGATGGCGGTCGCCAGCTCACCGCGCTGGTCGGCGAGCACCGCGGCGAGGATCAGCGCCGGCACCGCGTCGGCGTCGCGCGCCAGGCACTGCTCGAGCGCCTGGGTGCATTCGGCGGTGTTGCCGAGTGCGAGTTCGAGCTCAGCGAGCGCCAGCCAGCTCTTCGCCTGTTCGCCCACCGGGGCGCCCGCCTGGGCCGCCTGCTGGATCAGGATGTAGGCCGCGCGCCGCGCCATAATGCCCTGCCCGGCATTGGCATAGGCCTGGGCCAGCTCGCGCCACGGCACCCCCTGGGCGCGCTCGAAGAGAGCCGCCAGAGGGGCCACCGCGCCGGCGCTGGCGCCGGCGCCGCCAGCACTCAGCAGGCCGAGGCGGGCGCGCCGTACCAGCAGGCGCGGATCATGGGCGAAGCCGGCGCGCAGCGCCTGCTCGCAGTAGCGCTTGGCCTCCTCGAGGTCGCCGCGCCGCTCGCTGAGGGTGGCCATGAGCTCGAAGGCGGGCTGGATGGGGTGGTTCTGCGCGAGCAGCGGGCGCACCACCGCGAGCGCCTCGTCGTCGCGCCCGGCGGCGATCAGCACCTGGGCGAGCAGGGCCTGGTACTCGAGGCCGTGATCGAGCTCGGTGGCCTGGCGGGCGCAGCGCAGCGCGCCCTCGAGATCGTCCTCCTCGGCGGCGATCTCGGCCTGGATCGCCCACAGCTGAGGCACATCGCTGGCGATGGCAATGGCCTTGGTCGCCACCTCGCTCGCCTCCATGCGCTTGCCCTGGCGGCGCAGCGCCTCGCTGAGCATGCCCATCATCGGCGGGGCGTCAGGCATGGCGGTGAGGGCGCGGCGCGCGGCGGCCTCGGCGAGGTCGGGGCGCTGGATGGAGAAGGCGTAGTCGATCTGCTCGCGCCAGGCCCACAGATAGTCCGCCTGGCGCTCGACCGCGCGTTCCAGGTAGGGCAGGGCGGCGTCGCGCCGCCCCTGCCAGCGCAGCAGGAAGGCCTTCAGCCCGTCGTTGATCGCCTCGTCGGGCTCGAGCCGCACCGCGTTGCGGTAGGCGGCTTCGGCCTCCTCGTGCTTGCCGGTCAGCCCGCGCAGCTCGGCGAGCTCGCGCCAGGCCCAGGTGTATTCGCCGTCGAACTCCACCGCCTTCTCGAGGTGGACGATGGCCTCGCGGAACTTGCCCTCGTGGCGCAGCAGGTCGGCGAAGTAGCCGTAGGTCACCGCGTCGTAGGGGTTGAGGCCCTTGGCGCGCTCGAGGTGGGCGTAGGCCTCCTCCATGCGCCCCATGTGGCGGCAGAGGTCGGCCTGTTCGTGCAGGATCCAGGTGGCGTTGGGCGAGGCGGCGGCGGCGGCCTGGTAGTGCTTGCGCGCCTCCTCCAAGCGTCCGGCGCGGCGCGCCAAGTTGCCGAGCTGGGCGTGCGCCCACGGGTAGGAGGGGTCGTTGTCGAGCGCGCTCTCGCACAGCGTGGAGGCGCGCTCGGCATCGCTGTCCGCCACCACCTGCGCGAGCTCGACCTTGGCCCACGCCGCCTTGGGTTCAGCGGCGAGGATCTCCTCATAGAGGGTGATCGCGGCGGGCGCGTTGCCGTCCTCGCATTCGAGCTGGGCGAGATGGCCGCGCGTCCATTGGTCGGCGGGGTTGACCTCGAGGGACTCGCGGTAGCGCCGGCGCGCCTGCGCCGTGTTGCCGAGCGCGCGCTCGACCTCGGCCAGCTCGGACAGCGTCCAATGGTTGCCCGGTTCGAGCGCGAGCGCCTCGAGCAGGCGCTCGCGTGCCGGCTCGAAGTCGCTGTTCTGGCGCAGGCAGGCGCCGATGCGCGCGATTACGCTCGCCTTCATGTCCTCCTGCTCGCCAACCTCGAGTACGCCGTCGCGCAGTAGCCGCTCGAGCTCTGAGCGCGCCTCATGGTAGCGCCCCTGGTTGAAGTAGAGGTCGGCGAGCTGGTCCTCGGGACCCTCGTCGACCACCTCGAGCTGGAGCGCGGCCTGGCTCAGCTGGGCGCGGTGGATGTCCTCGCGGCGGACGAAGAAGAGGTGGCGGAAGCGGTGCAGCGGCGCCGAGCGGCGGTGGCCACTGGTGGTCTCCTCGAGCGCCTGCTCGGCCTCGGCGACGTTGCCGGCGCATTCGAGGGCGCTGACGTAGCCGAGGTTGGCCCACAGGTCGGTTGGCGACTGCCGGCGCAGGTCCTGGTAACGCGAAGCGGCATCGATGAAGCGGCGCTGCCGCATCAGCTCTTCCGCTTCCTGGACCAGCTTGTCCTCGGGGCTTTCGGGAAACTCGGACATAGTGTAGGCGAATCCTACGGCGTGTGCGGGGGGAGTCCAATCGTTGCCGGGGCAGCCTCGGCGGCGGTGTGGCGCGCGGGAAGCCCGCCGGCGCGCGTCGTAACTGCTGCCGTGGCGGTCCTGCCATCCGCCGCCGTGGCGCTGCTACCCTCAGCCGCCTTGGCGCGGCGGCAGCGTTCGCCCGAGCGCCTTGAGCACCGCCTGGAGGTCCTCCCAGCATGGCTTCTTGGCCTCGGGGTTGCGCAGCAGGTAGCTGGGGTGGAAGGTCGGGATGAGCGGGATGCCCTCGAAGGCGAGCAGCTGGCCACGCATGCGCGAGATGCCGAGGCTGTCGTCGCCCATGAGCGCGCGCAGCGGGGTGTTGCCGAGGGTGCAGATCAGCTTGGGCCTGAGCACCGCGATCTGCCGGCGCAGGAAGGGCAGGCAATGGGCGATCTCCTCGGGTGCCGGCACGCGGTTGCCCGGCGGGCGGCACTTGACCACATTGGCGATGAAGACCTCGGTGCGACTAAGGCCCATGGCCTCGATCATGCGCGTCAGCAGCTGGCCGGCGGGACCGACGAAGGGCCGGCCCTGGGCATCCTCCTCGGCGCCCGGACCTTCGCCGACGAAGAGCAGGTCGGGGCCCGGATTGCCCTCGCCCGGCACGCTGCGCGTGCGGCAGCCGCCCAGCGGGCAGCGCTGGCACGAGGCAATCTCGGTGGCGATGTGCTCGAGGTCGGCCATGGGCAGGCCGGAAGGTGCTGCGGTCGGCGTCTCCACCGCTGCGGCTGCCGGCGTCACTGCTGGCGGCGGGGCGGCGGGGGCCGCCGGCGCGGGCGGCGACAGCCGGCGCAGCACCGGCGCGGGGGCCGGTGCCGCCTCTACCGCCGCCGCCGCCGCGATGCGCGGCATGAACTCGATGCCGAAGCCGCGGTCCAGCTCGAGGAGCTGGCGGAGGTCGCGCAGGAGCCCGTGGCGGTCGGCCATCACCGCACCCTAGCCCCGGGCGGCGCCAGGCAATCGCTGCCGCGCGCTCAGCCGCCCTGCACCTCGAGCCGGCGGCGGGCGTAGCGCCACAACGCGAGGTTGGCGACGCGCAGGATGACCAGCCAGGCGGCAGCGAGCAGCAGCACCGCGCTGAGGGCGGGGTGACCGTCGACGCCGAGCTTGCCGACGTAGGCCATGGTCGGGTAATAGGAGACCAGGGCGAAGGGCATCAGGCCGGTGAGCGTGGCGAGGCCGGGGCCGAGGAAGTGCAGCGGAACCATCAGCCCGGAGAGCAGCATCATGAGGTTGCGCTTCAGGCTCATCAGCCCGGTGATGTCCTCGAGGAAGAAGCTGGCGGTGCCGGCGAGCAGGTTGAGCTCGCAGTTGACCAGGAAGGCGGCGAGGAAGAGCAGCGGGAACTGCCACCAGCCGGCGCCCTCCGGCGCGGCGACGCCGAACAGCGGGATCAGCACCAGGCTCATCGGCAGGGCGAAGAACAGCACGCGGAAGGCAGTCTCGCCCGCGGCCTGGGCCAGCCATTGGCCGTGGAAATCGAGCGGCTTGAGCAGGTCGAGGGTGACGTCCCCGCTCTGGAAGCGGGCGGCGATCTCGCTGTCGGTGTTGGTGAAGTAGGCGGCGCGTGCGATGTAGCCGACCGCGAGGTAGGTGGTGAGCTCACTCAGGGTCAACCCGTCGAGGCGCGCCTCCGCTCCGAGGCCCTTGGCTGTGAACACCGCCTTCCACACTGCGTACTGGCCGCCGACGAAGATCGCGTAGGTGGCGATGCCGGTGAGGTAGCGCATGCGATAGACCATCAGCTTGAGGAAGGTCAGGCGCATCAGCCACAGATAGGGTGCCAGGCGTGCCATGCGCGGGCAGTGTGCCGCGCCGGCACGCCCTACAACCGCGGACCCGCGCGCGCCGCGCTTGTCGCTTGAGCGCGGGCTGGGCGGGGAACCATGGCGGCATGCGCGAATGCGGGCGGCTGGTGCTGATGGTGATCCTGGCGGCGTACCTCGCCGGCTGCGCTCACCAGCTGCCGCCTGACGAGGCCCTGGTCGCCGAGCTGCTGGCGGCGGCGCGCACCACCCTCGCCGCGCTGCCGCCGGAGCGCCGGCCCACGGAGCGCGAACTGAACGGGCGCATCGAGGTGGTCGCCAGCCATGCCCAGGAGCGCCGCGTCGCCGGGGTGCGCGCCGGCGCCCTCACCGAGAGCGAGCTGCTCCAGGAGTTCCACGCCGCGCTCAAGCGCAGGCAAAGCGGCGACCACGCCGAGCCCCCGCTCCTGCTCACCTTGCTCGAGCACGCCAGCACGCCCTGGAGCAC
>JAYVMM010000071.1:0-5916 GCA_043758975.1 Planctomycetota bacterium
CCCGTCCGCCAGGCGGACGGGCCGGACCGGCGATGCTGGCAGCGCCTGCGGCGCAGTCGCCGCAGGCGCTGCGCGCACTTATTTTCGATCTCGACGGCACCCTGGTCGACAGCCGCGACGACCTCGCGCGCGCCGGCAACCAGGCGCGCGCCGCGCTCGGCCTGCCGGCGCTGCCGGTGGCGGAGGTCGCGCGCATGGTCGGGGACGGCGCCGCCATGCTGATCGAGCGCCTGACCCCGGCGGCGGACGCCGCCGCGCGCGCGCTCTCGCTCGAAGCCTTCCTCGCTTACTACGCCGAGCACTGCTGCGACCAGACCCAGGTCTACGCCGGGGTGCCGGCGATGCTCGACCAGCTGCGCGCGCAGGGCTGGCTGCTCGCGGTGGCGACCAACAAGCCGCTCGCCTTCACCCTCGATATCCTCGCTGCCTGCGGCCTCGACCACTTCACCGAGGTGCGCGGCGGCGACGCCGAGCGCAAGCCCGATCCCGGGCAGCTGCTGAGCATCCTCCACGAACTCGGCGCCGCGCCTGGCGCCAGCTGGATGATCGGCGACCACCGCACCGACATCCTCGCCGGGCGCGCCGCCGGCTGCGCGGTGCTGTGGTGCAGCTGGGGCCTCGGGCGCCATGACGGCCTCGCCTTCGACGCCCAGGCCGACCAGCCCGGCGACGTCGTTCGCCTGCTCGCGCCATGAGCGGGATGCCCGCCATCCGCGATGCCGACGGCAACCTCATCACCCCGGAGCTGGTGCTGCAGGCCTACTGGCAGGGCTGTTTCCCGATGGCCGACCACCGTGATGGGCGCCTGCGCTGGTACCGCCCCGGCCACCGCGCGGTGATCGACTGGGCGAGCTGGAAGGTGCCGCGCAGCCTGGAGAAGGTGGCGCGCAAGGCGCCCTACCGGCTGACCATCGACCGCGCCTTCGGCGCGGTGGTGGCGGCCTGCAGCGCGCGCGCGAGCACTTGGATCTCGCCCGACATCGAGCAGCTCTACGGCGCCCTGCACCGCCTCGGCCACGCCCATTCGCTCGAGGCCTGGGGCGCCGACGGCGAGCTGGTGGGCGGGCTCTACGGCCTCGCCCTCGGCACCTGCTTCTGCGGCGAAAGCATGTTCCACCGCGCCGACGACGCCGCCAAGCTGTGCGTGGTCCATCTCGTCGAACGGCTGCAGGCGTGCGGCTTCGTCCTGCTCGACTGCCAGCAGCAGACACCGCATATGCAGCGCTTCGGCGCCTATGAGGTCAGCGAGCAGGCCTATGCCGCCCTGCTCGCCGGCTGCCGCCGCACCTGCGCCTTCCCCTGAAGGCGCGCCTGTGCGGTCGGCTGCTCCGCTGCCGGCCGCCGGACCGCCGCGCCGGCGTTCAGCCGGGCGGGGCGGGGGATGGACGCGCGATGACCTCCTTGAGCGCGCGCGCCAGCGCCGCCGCTGCCGGCGGATGGAAGCGCAGGAAGAGTTCCGGCTCGATCAGCTCGAGCTCCATCAGCGCCAGGCCGCCGCCGTGGTCGCGCACCAGGTCGACGCGCGCATAGACCGGCGGCAGCGGGCAGGCGGCGACCACGCGCTCGGCGCAGTCGATCTCCTCGACGCTTGCGGCATGCGGCGTCACCGTCCCGCCATGATCGTCCTGGACCCGGTAATCGCCGGCCTTGGCCCGCTTGCGCACCGCGTGGGTGAAGCGTCCGCCGATGACCATGAGCGAGAGTTCGCCCTCCGCCAGCACGCTGGGCAGGAATTCCTGCACCAGCATGGTGTGCTCGGCGAGCAGGGCGGAGAAGGCCGCCTGGTGCACCGCCGCGCTGGCGGCGGCGATGCGGTGGGTATGGCGCGCGCCGCACGAGATCGCCGGTTTGATCACCGCTTCGCGCCAGCCGGTTGCGGAGAGGAGCTCCGCCAAGGTGGCCTGCTGCCCGCACGCGAGGAAGCGCGTCGCGGGGATGGCGATGCCGGCGCGCGCAAGTTCGGCGAGGTAGCGTTTGTCGCAGTTCCAGCGCACCGCCGCCGCGCTGTTCACCAGCCGGGTGCAGCGCTCGGCGCGCGCCAGGAAGGCGGTGAATCCACTGAAGCGCTCGACGTAGTCCCAGGTCGAGCGGAACACCGCGGAGCGCACCTGCGCCCAGTCCAGGTCCGGGTCCGACCAGGCGATGCGCCGGGCGCCAAGGCCCTGCGCGGCGAGGGCTGCAACCAGGAGCTCATCTTCCCAGATCGCCTGCGCATGCCACCAGCCAGCCTGGTCAGCCTGGATGAAACGCTCCTCGGTGAGGATGGCGACATCGATGGGTAGGGCGGTGGACAGGCGGCCTCACTCAGGGTGCGGTGATGCCGCGGCGGCGGCGGCGCTTTCGGCGTCACCATCCGGCAGCAGCACGGCAGTCAAGCGCAGCCGTGCCAGGTCCGGCGCTCGCGCGGGGGGCCGCCGCCGCCATCGCCGCGGCCTCACTGGCGCTCACTCGGCCTCGTGGGCGCGGCTGAACTGGCGATAGAGCTCGGTGTAAAGCCCGCCGCGGGCGAGCAGCTCGAGATGGGTGCCGCGCTCGCGGATGCGCCCGTGCTCGAGCACCAGCACTTGGTCGGCATGGCGGATGGTCGAGAGGCGGTGGGCGACCACGAAGCTGGTGCGGCCCTTGAGCAGGGTGGCGAGCGAACGCTGCAGGCGCGCCTCGGTCAGCGCATCGACCGAGCTGGTGGCCTCGTCGAGGATGAGGATGCGCGGGTCGGCGAGCATGGCGCGGGTGAAGCACACTAGCTGCTTCTGCCCGAGCGACAGCCCGCTGCCCTTCTCGCCGACCCGGGTGTTGAAGCCGTTGGGCATGGTGGCGAAGAGGTCGAGGGTGTCGAGCCGGCGCGCCGCCTCAATCACCTCCAGATCGCTGGCGGCGGGGCGCCCGATGCGGATGTTCTCCAGCACCGTGCCGCTGAAGAGGAAGTTGGATTGGGTGACGATGCCGAGCTGGCGGTGCAGCGAGTCGCTGGTGATGTCGCGGATCTCGTGCCCGTCGAGGTAGATGGCGCCGTCGCCGGGCAGGTAGAACTTGGCGATCAGGTTGATCACCGTCGATTTGCCGCAGCCGGTGTGCCCGACCAGGGCTATGGTCTCACCCGGGCGGGCGGTGAAGTCGAGCTCGTGCAGCACCAACCGCCCGGGCTGGTAGGCGAAGCTCAGGCGGCGGAACTCCACCTGCCCGCGCAGCGCCGGCAGCGCGCGGGCGTCGGCGCGGTCCTCCCATTCCGGTGCGGTGTCGAGCAGGCGGAACAGGCGTTCGGCCCCGGCCATGGCGGTGAGCGCCTGCGCGTACTGGTTGCCGAGCGCCTGGATCGGCCCGAAGAACATGCCGGCGAGGAAGAAGAACATGATGATTTCGCTCAGCCCGGCCTGCTGGTTGAGCGCCTGCCAGCCGCCGAGCACCAGCAGCACGGCGATGAAGGCTTGGCTGTTGAAGTCGAGCAGGGGCACGAACACCGCCGAGGCGCGCGCGACGTTCATGTTGTTGCGCGCATGGTCGACGATCAGGCTGCGGAACAGCCCGGCATTGACGTCCTGGCGCACGAAGCCTTGGGTGACCCTGATGCCGTTGACCGACTCGGCGAGGGTGGCGGTGACGCGGCTGAAACTCTCCTGCACCGCGCGCGTGGCGCGGCTCATCGCCACGCGGAAGTAGCGGTTGAGCAGCGCCAGCGCCGGCGCCAGCGCCACCACCACGCTGAACAGCATCCAGTCGTAATACAGCATCAGCCCGGCGGCGACCAGCATTTGCCCGCCCTGCACGATGCTGATGAAGAGCACGTCCTGCACCCCGCTGCGCACCGCCTCGACGTCGGAGGTCATGCGCCCGAGGATGCGCCCGAGCTTGGTGGTGGTGAAGAAGCCGAGCTTCAGGCGCAGGAGGTGGGCGAACAGCGCCTGGCGCAGGTCGTGCACCACCGCCTCGCCGAACTGCAGGGCCAGGCGCTGGCGGAAGTGGAAGGTCACGCTGGTGGTGAAGGCGAGGGCGAGGAAGCCGGCGCTGCCCCACAGCGTGCCCGGCCAGTCTGCGCGGGTGATCGGGCCGCCGATCACCGCGCCCAGCGCCCACACCAGAAGCGGCAGTTGGGCCGAGCGCACCACGGTCAGGGCGGCGAGCGCGATGCAGGTGCCGCGGTAGGGCCGCGCATAGGTGAACAGGCGGCGGATCAGCTGCCATTCCAGCGGGCGGCGCTCGAGCTCCTCGTCATCAGGCGAGCGCACCACCTGGGTGAGCTTGAGGGTCGGGCGGGGGGGCGGAGCGGCGGCGCTCATAGTCCGCCTTCTGCCGGCGGCGGCGGCGGCGAGGCGGACGGCGCGCCGGGGTGCTGCGCGTCGAGCAGGCGCTGGCTCTCCTTGTCGACCAGCTGCAGGCGGGCGACGCGCTGGTAGGGGCCCGACTCTGCGAGCAGCTGGTCGTGGCTGCCGCGCTGGACGATGGTGTGGCCCTCGAGCACCAGGATGAGGTCGGCGCGGCGCAGGGTCGAGAGGCGGTGGGCGACGATGAAGGTGGTGCGCCCGTGGATGGCGCGGTCCATCGCCGCGAGGATCTCATGCTCGGTCTCGGGGTCGATCGCCGAGGTGGGGTCGTCGAGCAGCAGGATGGCGGGGTCGAGCAGGAGCGCGCGCGCGATGGCCAGGCGCTGGCGCTGGCCGCCCGAGAGCCCGATGCCGCTTTCGCCGAGCACGGTGTCGTAGCCGCGCGGCAGTGCGGTGATGAAGTCGTGGGCCTGGGCGATGCGCGCGGCAGCCTCGATCTGCGCCGCAGTCGCTTCGGGATGGCCGAAGGCGATGTTGGCGGAGACGGTGTTGGAGAACAGGAAGTTCTCCTGGAAGACCAGGCCGATGCGCCGCCGCAGGGCGTCGAGGTCGAGGTCGCGCAGGTCGCGGCCGTCGAGCAGGATGCGCCCGGCGGTGGGGTCGTAGAAGCGCGGGATCAGGCTTATCAGCGTGCTCTTGCCGGCGCCGGTGGCGCCGAGGATGGCGACGCACTGCCCGGGTGCGACGGTGAGGTCGAAGCCCTCCAGCACCGGCTCGCCGGCGGCGTAGGCGAAGCCGACGCCCTCGAAGCGCAGCTCACCGCGCACCGCCGCCGGCGCCATCGCACCGGGCTTGGAGAGGATCTCCACCGGCGCATCGAGCACCTCGAACACCCGGCGTGCGCCGATCAGGCTCTGCTGAATCGAGTTGGTGATGGTGCTGATGTTGGAGACCTGGCCGGAGAACTGCTGGAGCAGGCCGCTGAACACCAAGAGGCCGGTGCCGAGCTGGAGCTGGTGGTTGATCACCAGCCAGCCGCCGTAGCCGAGCAGTACCGCGAGGTTGCACTGGCTGATGAAGTCGAGCGAGGGGCCGAACAGGCTGACGCGCCAGAAGATGAAGCGCTGCTGGTCGCGCACCGCGCCGTTGACGCGCGCGAAGCGGGCGCGCTCCTCCTCCTCGAGTGCGAAGCCCTTGATCACCTGGATGCCCTGGATGCTCTCGGATAAGGTGCCGACCATGTTGTCGACGAGGTCGCGGTTGCGCGCATAGGCGGGGCGGATGTAGTGCGAGAAAACCAGCGAGGCAAGCAGCAGGAGCGGGGTGGTGGCGAGGCAGGCGAGGGTGAGCATGACGTGCAGGTTGAGCATGTAGACTAGGTAGACTGCGAGCGAGAGCGCCATGATCACGCCTTGGATGATCACCCCGTCGACGAACAAGCGCACGTTTTGCACGTCGCCGGTGACGCGGTTGATGATGGTGCCCGAGGCGTTGGCGTCGAAGAAGCGGAAGCTCAGGCGCTGCAGCTTGTCGTAGACCGCGGAGCGCAAATGGACGACGATCTCGGCCTGGATCAGGCGCGCCACCGCAATGCTGTAGACGTAGTTGAGCACCGCGCGCACCAGCGACATCGCCAGCATCACCCCGCCGATCAGCG